>JAGQWM010000140.1 GCA_020437365.1 Chitinophagaceae bacterium
TTAATAATATTCTGCAGCTCATTAGAGGTTTTATCAGTTTTTACCACATTACTTACTTTTTCTAGTTCAAGTAAGGCGTGAATTTTAGTTGTAATGGTTTTTGGAATGATATTATGTTTTTTATTATATTCTCGCTGTATAGCCCTTCTTCTTGACGTTTCTTCTAAAGCTTTTTGCATAGAGTTTGTTATTTTATCGGCGTATAGCAAAACCCTTCCTTCGCTATTTCTAGCTGCCCTACCAATTGTTTGAATAAGTGAAGTTTCTGAGCGCAAGAAACCTTCTTTATCCGCATCGAGAATGGCAACGAGTCCACATTCAGGAATATCTAGACCTTCCCGAAGTAGATTAACACCAACAATTATATCAATATTGCCGTTTCTTAAATCCCTGATAATCTCAATCCTTTCTAAAGTCTGAATAGTTGAGTGCAAATAACTAACTTTATAAGTTAATTCCTGAAGGTAAGAAGTCAAATCTTCTGCCATTTTCTTGGTAAGTGTTGTTACTAGAATTCTAAAGCCTCGAGCAACCGTATTTTTTATTTCATCTATTAAATCTTCTACCTGATTAACTGCCGGTTTTACTGTACATTCCGGATCAATTAAACCTGTCGGCCTTATA
>JAGQWM010000141.1 GCA_020437365.1 Chitinophagaceae bacterium
TTATCAGGATCTGGTTCAATTGAAATTACTGCTGTTCCTCCAGATAAATCTGTTGGGAATGTTAATCCATTTGGTGCATTTACTAAGTAATCCTCACCCGGAAATGGAGGACCTGGCTGAGTGCTGCTGAATGGATCAGCATCATCAACTTCAGTAACACTTGTGAATGTACCAGAAGTTACAGGAACACCATTAATTACCGTCCAACCTTCATATTTCCATCCTGCTGGTAATGTTGGTAAATCTAATCCAACTGCTGGACTTCCACTTGATAAATCTAAAAACCAGATACCGCTTTTTTCATCTGTATCTGCACCATTTGTTGGTGTTGCCAAAATATATTTGCCGGAAATTGATGAAAAGTTATCTCCTAATGCTGCGCCGTGGCCAACTGAAAGTGAAGCCGAACTTCCGTTAAAGTCACCTGCAATTAAATGAACATCACTGGGATTTGGACTTGGATCTGGGTTTGGTTCAATAGTTAGGATAAATGCAGTTGCAGAACTTAAATCATCTGAATCAATATCAAAAGATGACTTACTTAATTTTCCCGATCCATCTACTGAAAATGTGCCGGTTGTTTTTGGCGCTCCGTCAACCATAATCCAGCC
>JAGQWM010000142.1 GCA_020437365.1 Chitinophagaceae bacterium
AAATCGAGTGATGACGATAAGTTTAATATTTTCATGAATGCCATCACAACGACCTTCGACCCACATTCTACTTTCTTTCCACCGGTGGACAAAAGATATTTCGATGAAGAAATGAGTGGTCGCTTTTTCGGCATCGGGGCATCCTTGCAATATGTAGATGGCAATATTAAAATAGCCAGCGTATTGACCGGTAGCCCGGCATGGAAATCGGGGCAAATACAAGCCGGCGATATTATAACCAAAGTAGCAGAAGGCGATGCCGACCCTCTTGACCTGACCGGTTATTCCGTAACCGATGCCGTTAAAGTTATCAGGGGCGATAAAGGAACTGAAGTAAAACTGACTTTATTAAAACAAGACGGTTCTACCAAAGTAGTGCCTATTATTCGTGATGAAATAGTACAGGACGAAACTTTTGCACGCAGTGCCGTGGTGAATGAAGGCGGTAATAAAATCGGTTATATTTTTCTGCCGGAATTTTACGCAGATTTCGACCATCCGAATGGCAACAGAAGTTATACGGATGTAGCCAAAGAAGTAATAAAGATGAAAAAACAAAATGTAGATGGCATTGTCATCGATTTAAGAAATAACGGTGGT
>JAGQWM010000143.1 GCA_020437365.1 Chitinophagaceae bacterium
TGGCTAATGTTGAGGAAAAGAAAATGTTTGGCAGTTTGGCTTTTATGGTCAACGGAAAAATGTGTCTGACTGCTGGACCAAAAAGAATGATGTGCCGAATTGACCCTAAATTGCACGAAAAAGAAGTCAAAAAAATAGGATGTTCAACTGTAGTGATGAGAGGACGGAATTACAAAGGTTACATACACGTCCAAGAAGAAAACTTGAAACAAGAAAACGACTTTGAACATTGGATTAACCTTGCATTGGACTTTAACGAACAACTGACCTCAAAAGAAAAATAAAAAGTACTGTGGCTAACAACGTATATAAAAAATAGCGGTTTAAGTGCTTAAATCAAACTGATTTCCATAAATTTATTGTCAGTACAAAACCGAAAAGTCCGTGAGTAAAACCCGCTACTTTTCATATACGAGACCGTTGGCAATAATTAAGAAACACGTAGTCAAATGAAACTAATAGTCCACCATAAAATTTCGGACTTATATAAATCGCTGAATTTACCAATCGAGCAAGAAATGGACTTTACCATTCATTTTTTACCTGACATTCATTCCAAAACACCTTTTAAGTCGCCAGTTTTTAGAGCTGATT
>JAGQWM010000144.1 GCA_020437365.1 Chitinophagaceae bacterium
TCCGCCACGGCCGGAAGCATTATTGCACGCCCTGATTACATTGCAACAAAAAATCAGAAGCGGATTGACAAGAGAACAAATTAAAAATTCATTTGCTAAATAAGTGTACCGAAGAAAGCATGACACAAGAAGAACTGAAAATAAAAATTCCGCAAATCCTACCCGAAGCCACCATTGAAGAAGGGGGCCAATGGCTGACCATCAGCTTTTCACCGCAGCAATGGCTGGCTGCTGCCCATACACTTCGCCATGAAGAATCCTTGCAAATGGATTTTTTATTTTGCCTCACCTGTATCGACTGGAAAACACATCTTACTATGGTGTATCATTTGCGGTCAACAAACTTTCAACATAACATCGTGGCCAAAATAAACCTGGAAATCGACAAACCGGAAATAGAATCCGTTGCACATATTTGGCGGACGGCTGAATTTCATGAAAGAGAAGTATATGAAATGTTTGGCGTCAATTTTTTACATCATCCCGATTTGCGTTTACTCATTTTGCCGGATGGCTGGGAAGAAAAAAATCCTTTAAGAAAAGATTTTGAAGACCCGGTAAATATGATAAAACTATAAATAAAGAATGTACAG
>JAGQWM010000145.1 GCA_020437365.1 Chitinophagaceae bacterium
CCCGCAGCACCGGGATTTATGTGCAGGCATTTCAGTTGAGCGTCATTCATAACTTTGAGTATATGCGAATGACCGGATATAAATAGTTTTGGCGGGTTTGTCTTCATCTCTTCCCTGACAGAAGGCGCATATTTCCCGGGATAACCTCCTATATGTATCATTAACACTTCCACCCCTTCGCAATACCAACGCAGCTTCTCGGGAAATTCAGCCCTTATCATATGACCATCAATATTGCCATACACTCCTTTCAGTGGCTTAAATGCCTGCAACTGCCCTATCACTTCAGTATTGCCAAAATCACCTGCATGCCATATCTCATCACAGTCTTTGAAATATTTGAATACAGCCTCATCTAAATATCCATGCGTATCTGATATGATACCTATCCTTGTCATACACACTAAAACTACTAAGATAATATGACAGGTCTCATTGTTTCATATCAATAAGCTATTTATTCTTGTTGCATTGTGCAGACTTAACTAACATGCTTACATTTGCCCACAGGGAAGTTATCGGATACATGAAACGATTTACTATAGTCATATTATCATTACTGCTGCTAACCGCCTGCGACGAAGACAAT
>JAGQWM010000146.1 GCA_020437365.1 Chitinophagaceae bacterium
AATTGACAAATTTGTGGCTGAAGTGGTTTCCGGAAAGCCAACCTACGATTTTACAGCGGATGACGGCATCCAGCACACATTGTGGGTGGTTAGCGATACCAATCGCGTGGCGGAATTGCAGGCTGCATTTGCCACGGTTCCCGCGCTGTATGTTGCAGACGGACACCACCGCTCTGCTGCGGCAATGCGCATTAAACAAATGCGTCAGGCTGCCAATCTTAACCACACAGGCAACGAGCCGTATAATTTTTTTCTGACGGTTATTTTTCCGCACAAACAAATGCAGATTCTGGATTACAACCGGGTGGTGAAAGATTTGAACGGGCGCAGCAGCAGCGAATTTATCGAAAAAGTTACCCATTTATTTGAGTTGACGCCGATGCCCGAAGGCGTGCGATACAAACCGGAACATGCCCACACCTTCGGCATGTATTTCGAAAAAAAATGGTACAAGCTTGAAGCCAAACCCGGCACATTTGACGAAAGCGATCCGGTTCAGCGACTGGATGTGAGCATTTTGCAGGAAAATTTGCTGACGCCGTTATTGGGCATCAAAGATCCCCGGAAGGATAAGCGCAT
>JAGQWM010000147.1 GCA_020437365.1 Chitinophagaceae bacterium
TAGTAAACTTATATAATAATGAACGTCCGCATATGTCAATCGGAAACTTAACTCCACATAAAGTACATACTGGAGAAATACAAAAAGGGAATCAAAAGTGGAAAAATTACTATAGTAAGATTACTAAAAAAATAGAGGATGATATTTTATTGTAAATGTATTTTAGTATTAAAATAAAATGTATATTTACAGTAGGATTTAAACAAAAAACTGTAAACTTTTTTTAGGACGATACAGTTTGTGCCTCTAATAAACTTTAGTAATAAATTGAAACTTTGTGCTCCGAAACCCGCCCGAACGCAAAGCCCGAAAACGTTGTAGGCAAGTTTTACCGACCGCTCCGAAAAAAATACGGCATTTAACCTATTGACAACGACAGAAAACAGCCCTAACTTTGACACAAAAAAATCAGAAATATGAAAACAAGAATACTAACGACAATTACCATTTTGTTGTTCTTTGTAGTATCATTACAGGCACAGGAATTAAAGGAATTCAAAGCCGAAAACGGCAGGTACGGCTACAAAGATGAGAAAGGGAATATTGTGATACAGCCAAACTACAGCTATGCCTATCCG
>JAGQWM010000148.1 GCA_020437365.1 Chitinophagaceae bacterium
AATTTTATCTTTAAGGATGATTCGCAACTGTGTTATTAGAAACATTACAAAAAGCCTTGTTGTGAATAGCTTTCAAAATTTTATCTTTAAGGATGATTCGCAACTATGAGTGTAAACTTCCGGATTGCCGACATGTTGTGAATAGCTTTCAAAATTTTATCTTTAAGGATGATTCGCAACCAGCATTAGGGTTATGGTACGTTCAAATCCGTTGTGAATAGCTTTCAAAATTTTATCTTTAAGGATGATTCGCAACACATCGTGTCCTGTAAACGTCAACCCTGCAGTTGTGAATAGCTTTCAAAATTTTATCTTTAAGGATGATTCGCAACTCTGGCGTATGATTCGATCACGACACAGTGTTGTGAATAGCTTTCAAAATTTTATCTTTAAGGATGATTCGCAACGTGTAGGTACTCTTTTATTGAGTACCCATAGTTGTGAATAGCTTTCAAAATTTTATCTTTAAGGATGATTCGCAACTTTAAGAACGGCTATGACACTGGTGATATAGTTGGGAATAGCTTTCAAAATTTTATCTTTAAAGATGATTCGCAACAAGGGTATTGGTG
>JAGQWM010000149.1 GCA_020437365.1 Chitinophagaceae bacterium
CGGCAGCAGTATATGGCCCTATCCCTTTAAGTTTTAACAACTCACTATATTGTTTCGGAAAAACACCATTGTATTTCTCTGTCACCACACGTGCTGTAGCGAGCAGATTTCTGCCTCTGGAATAATATCCCAATCCCTGCCATAGCTTCAACACTTCGTCTTCTGATGCTCTTGCAAGAGAAAACACATCGGGATATCGTTCAGTAAATTTATAATAGTAAGGCAATCCCTGCTCTACACGAGTCTGCTGCAGAATAATTTCGCTCAGCCATATTTTATAAGCATCTTTTGTTTCACGAAAAGGCAAATCACGTTTATTTTTCTGATACCATTTTATAAGTGCTGACTGAAATGACATGTTCCAAAGGAAATAAAAACATCCGTTGCTCCGGTGATTAGTTAAATGGATTCCATTTTTTTCAGTTGCAACAACAATTCCATGTCAGTTCATTTTCTACTTTTGATATTTATCTTTTCGCACTTGACAACTCCACTGGTACATCCTCCTTTATTACTCCGAAAGCTATATCCAAGTTTGATATGGAAACTGCCTGCTGCAGAAAAAGTTGTTT
>JAGQWM010000014.1 GCA_020437365.1 Chitinophagaceae bacterium
TAGGGTTTACCAACAAGTATCTTGAAATGCGATTGCAACGATAAAACTATGATTGAATCATTAATTGACTTACGGCAATACTTACACGCAAATCCTGAATTATCCGGGCAGGAAGAAAAAACAGCCGCCTGGTTGACAAAACAATTAGAAACGCTTCAACCCGATGAAGTAAAAACACAAATTGGCGGTCATGGTATTCTGGTAACATTCGATTCCGGTCAGCCGGGAAAAAATGTACTTTTTCGTAGCGAAATGGATGCGTTGCCCATTGAGGAAGTTAATGAATTCCCTCATCAATCAATCTATTCAGGTGTTTCTCATAAATGTGGGCATGACGGGCATGCCATTATCTTGTTGGGACTGGCCCGAAAGTTATCGGAAAAAAGGCAAGCTAACGGCAAAGTACACCTGTTATTTCAGCCGGCAGAAGAAACCGGCGAAGGAGCACAAAAAGTGGTACAGGATAAAAAATTTAATGTGCAACCTGATTTTGTATTTGCACTGCATAATATTCCAGGGTATTCCGCCGGGAATATAATTATCAAAGAAGGATTGTTTACAGCCGCAGTTAATAGTTTGATTATACGATTGCAAGGAAAAGAAGCTCATGCTGCGGAGCCGGAAACAGGTAACAATCCGGCATTGGCAATCGGTGAAATAATGACAATGGCACTGGCATTGAATCAACCCGATGTAAGAAAAAAAGATTTCCAACTGGTTACACCGGTTTTTTCCCAATTAGGGAGTAAAAGTTATGGCACCGCTGCCGGCGCTGGCGAAGTACATTTTACTTTGCGTAGCTGGGACAATGACACATTACAGCTACTCGAAAAAAATATTTTAGAGGGAACAGAAAAGATAGCCCGAAAATTTGAACTCAAATGGCAACATGCATTTACGCAAACATTTTTTGCCAATAGCAATGATTCCACGGCAATCAGTTTTGTAAAAAAAGCGGCACAACAACTAAATTTGTCGATAACAGAAAGAGAATTTCCGTTTAAATGGGGCGAAGATTTTGGCTATCTGACTTCCCAATATAAAGGTTGTATGTTTGGCATCGGTTCGGGAGAGAACCATCCGGCATTGCACAATCCGGATTATGATTTTCCCGATGAAATATTGATACTTGGTGTCAATATGTTTTATAATATTATTCAACATGTAAGTTCATAAAAATTTGTACGAATCATCAGTTATAGAAATTAGTCGCACTGCATTGGTCAATAATTTGCGTTTTTTGAAACTGAGAACAGGGTCAGGCGTAAAATTTTGCAGTGTTGTAAAAGGCAATGCCTACGGACATGGATTGACTGAATACATCAGCCTGGCGATGGAATGTAACCAACATTATTTTGGTGTGTATTCAGCAGATGAGGCATACAAAATTGTTGAATATTTTGAAAAGCCACCTGAAATTTATATCATGGGTATGGTAGATAATAGTGCGGTGGAATGGGCGGTACGTAACCGGATTGAGTGTTGCATTTTCGATATGCAAAGATTGGAATTGGCCGTTAAATATGCGAAGAAACATAAAACGAAAGCGAAAATACATATCGAACTGGAAACAGGGATGCATCGAACTGGTTTTGAAAAAAAAGACATTGAAAAAATAGCTGCGTGGATAAAAAAGCATATAAAATATATTGAATTGGTAGGTGTTTGCACACATTTTGCAGGTGCAGAAAGTATGGCCAATAATTTTAGAATTATCAAACAAATTGAAAATTTTAACCATCAACTTTTACATATCAGCGAAATGGGATTGAACCCTGCTTATAAACATGCCGCTTGTTCAGCAGCTTTTATCAATTATCCGGAAACGATTGGTAATATGGTTCGTATCGGTATTATGCAATATGGATATTGGCCCAATGAAGAAACTTTTATTCGATTCAATGGACAAAAAGAAAGGAATAGTAAATATTTGAAAAGGCTCATTACTTGGAAGAGCAAAGTCATGAGTGTGAAGTTTGTACAAAAAGGTGAGTTCATCGGGTATGGAACTTCTTATCTTGCTCACCGAAATATGAAAATAGCAGTTGTTCCTGTAGGTTATGCACATGGTTACAGTCGCAACCTGAGTAATAACGGCCATGTATTAGTGAAAGGCATCAAAGTAAAAGTTGTGGGCATTGTGAATATGAATGCCATTTCTATAGACGTAACAAATATTGATGACATTGAAAAAGGAGAAGAAGTTGTTTTAATTGGCACCCAAAAAAATAAATCGGTAAGTGTGGTTTCTTTTAGCGAATTAAGTAATCAAATGAATTATGAAATGCTGACCCGCTTACCTAAAGACATTCCTCGAGTGATTGTGGAATAAAAAATATGGCAATATTAAAATTATATAGAAAGAAACTAAAAGAAAATTATCTTTTCCTCGATAAACTATTTCGAAAACACGGTATAGAATGGGGCGTTGTATCAAAATTACTTTGTGGTAATAAATTATTTATCAAAGAACTCTATGACCTTGGCATCAGGGAACTGCATGATACACGGATTTCAAATTTGAAAGCACTAAAACAAACAGCACCGGACATTCAAACTGTATATATAAAACCGGTACCGAAGAGAAGCATTGCCAGTATTATCAAATATGCTGATGTGAGTTTTAATACTTCTCTTTCAACGATTAAATTATTAAGTAAGGAAGCACAACGACAAGATAAATTGCACAAAATTATTATCATGGTGGAGATGGGCGACTTGCGGGAAGGTGTAATGGGAGAACAGTTGGTAGAATTTTACAAAAATGTTTTCCGTTTACCCAATATTGAAATCATCGGCCTGGGTACGAATTTTAATTGCCTGAATGGCATTATGCCTTCGGTAGATAAATTGGTTCAACTTTGTTTGTATAAACAATTGATCGAAGTAAAATTCGACAGGAAAATACAATGGGTTTCCGGCGGTACGACGGTGGCTATTCCAATGTTATTGAAAAAGCAAATTCCCAAAGGAGTCAATCATTTTCGGGTGGGTGAGGCGTTGTTTTTTGGTAAGGATTTATTTACCGGCGGCGTCATAAAGAATATGAATAAAGATGTTTTTCGTTTATATGCCGAAGTGATTGAATTGTATGAAAAACCCGTAGTGCCGACCGGGCAACAAATGAAAAACCCTTCCGGCAAAATTCCCGAATTTAATGAAGCAGATTTTGGGAAAAAAACTTATCGGGCTATTATCGATGTGGGATTACTGGAATGTAATCCGCGGTTTTTATTTCCCGAAGATGCCTCCATCAAGCATATAGAAGCCAGTTCTGATATGCTGGTATTGGACCTTGGCAGAAATGAAAACAATTACAAAGTCGGTGACATGCTCTGTTTTCAATTGAATTATATGGGCGTTTTAGGCGTTATGAATTCCAACTACGTCATCAAAGAAGTGGAAGCATAAACAAATTTATCGCCGCCTGAAATACAGGTTAAAAGTAAAACCGGTTTTCTTCAGAGAAGAAAGAGCCATGGCATTCGGTGTTGGTGGATTCGGTTCATGAATATCTGACAACCTGGTATTGATTTTTAATTCAGGTGATATTACAAAACCGGACTTTCCTAAACCAATATCTACACCCAATCCTGCATCGCCACCAAAAAATGTTTTCTTAAGCGATAATACATCTCCCGTTCCTTGATTTTGTCCTACGTTTACACTGAAATTTGGACCTAACATAATATAAGGCGCTACATTATTTGTTGAGAAACTGATCACCAGTGGAATATGTAGATTGGCTGTTGTGTTCTTAATGATAGTTGTATTGACAAAATCAGGTTCACCCGGGCCGCTGGATCGTATATAATCCAGTTTACTATTTTCAAATTGTACATTAACGGTCGGCCTGATATAAATTGTATTGCCTAAAGCAATTTGTGCAATCAACCCAACACCAAATTCGCCATTTGTATTGGAACGAACATCGCTATAACTTGAATTCGCATTGCCGGAATACGTGGGGTTTGTCTGATTGATACCGCCACCAATTGTAAATCCGAATCGTACTTTCTTGGTGGGTAAATGCTTTTGGCCTTTGTTGTTATTCGGTTTTTTATTGTTCACGGCTTTTTGAATCAGTGCAAGAGTTGATAATGCACATTCCCATTTAGGTGCTGTTTTTACCGCTCGGTTGGCATAGTATAAAGCACTGTCTTGTTGATTATTTTCTAAATGAAGTAGTGCCAGTTCATTTTCTATATAAGCACCATTGGGGTCAATAGCCAAAGCGGAATAAGCGTTTTGGAAAGCTGCTTCCGGCGAAGCATTGATGCCACTTGCTTTTAATAAAAACAATCGGCCCATCAGTGAATTGGCAAAATCGGCATCAATATCTTTTACATACTGTATGGCTTTTTCTAGCCTGCTGGCAGCTTCCGAATTGGTTTGTTTAGTTTGTAAAGAATTGTCCTGTACACAACTTAAGTATTTGTCCACTTTTGCTTGTGCATAATCAATATATTTTACAGATAATGTTGATTTGGCATCGAGTGTAAAAGGACTGCCTGGAAATTTATCGGCCAGTTGTTGGTAGAAATCTTCTGCTGAATTTTTGCCGGTAATATTATTTTTTTTGATGGCTTTATAAAAATCATTATAAGTTTTTTGCAAGTTGGTATCTGCAAGAATAAAAAAGCGATTAGTGAATGGACCGTGAAAAGCATTGCCACCACCTGGTAGTTTGCTTTTTTCTTTGAGCCATTCCTGTAAATAAGTGGGGTCCACGGTGCTGATGACTTTCCCGCTGTTTTCATTGCAACAGAAATACGGGTTTTGTGATCTGCTAAATCTTTGTTGTGCTACCGATGGTACTTTGGTGTCAACATAATTCCTGATTTCATTATAGGTTACTTTATAATCGGGTGTGCCTTCATTATCGGCTACACCGCTCAAGCCATCTACAAGGTAATAAGTGAAAAGCCCATGTCCGTTACCGATAGATTTATCCTCCAGCGATTCTTGGCCTGCTCCGGTAGCCAGCATAATGATTTCACCGGCTTTTTTTTCTGACACGGCCGTATTTAAAAAGCCTTGGCCTTCTGCGCCTCCCGGTAATTCATTGGATCTGCAGGCATCCATAATGAAATATACATCTACACCTTTGGCAGTTTCATTCGATATTTTTTTCTTTAAGTTGAATAGTTGAATTGCACCGCTGACTAAATAATTGTTTTTATCGCCTTGTGGATTACAATTATAGCCCAGGAAGAAAAACTGGTCTTCATCAATGGCATCGCCATGGCCGGCCAGGTAAATAAATAACCGGTCGCCTTTTTGTAATTGTTTGGCTCGCAGCCATTGAAATCCTTTCACCCAAAAATTCTGATTGGTGGCTTCTTCATTCAACAACATAAAAATATTTTCATCTTTCACATTGCCACCACCCGGTGATTGTAAAAAGTTTTTGAAAAGTTGAGCATCTTTGTCAGCGTAGGTTAATGGCCTAACAAATTCATACTTGGAAATACCAACGATGAAGGCAAAGGTTTGCGGGTTGGGCAAATTTTCATCCCTGAACTTTAATGGGGATTGACTTTGTACAGGACTAACAATTCCTATTAAAAGCAGCAAGCTGACGAAACGAAACAATCGGTTCATAGTTTAGGTTTTTAAAAGAATAGATTCAATAAATGCTCCAGTAAAATACTATTATTTTTATGAAAATCCAGATTTCGGCTTATTCCTTTATCAACATTAGTTCAAAGACCGTGCTAACGCCGTTATCGTTGTCTGCCACCAGCAAAACTTTCAGCGAAGATTTTGTTTCTTCATCAATATGAATCGATTCAATTTTTTGCCCTTTAAAACGAGCATCAATTTGGTTGAGGTCAATAATTTTATTGGGGTTGATAGCTTGCCAACCAAGTTTACTTGTAATATTTTGGATGATCCAGATGTAGCTTTTCCCGATGTCACCATCAGCCGTTGTGCTATTTGTAGCTTCAGTAGAAACACTCATGAGCAATTGATCGCTGTTCTTAGCATAAGCTAAACCCGAAATTCCGCGGAAACTACTATCACCGGAAGGTTGCCCGATAGAAATTTTTTCAATGGGAGCGGCTTGTTGTTGCTGCCAGAAATAGGGTTTTGTTACTATTAAAGAATTATGCGGATAACCGGCATGGCCACGATTGGCCAACAGCCATTTATTTTGTACAATACATGCACCTTCAATATTTACATCCTGAATACCATTTTGGGAAAAGCGATGATAAAAGGTATCCAAATGAATAAATTGTTTTTCTCTTTGCCTGACATTTACCAGCCAACCCGCATTTCGATAGGGAGATGCAGAACCTGAACCAAGAATCAATAATTGATTGTCATTGAGTTTCATAATAGATTCAAGATCCGCTTTTATCGATTTGGGCATTCTTTGTTTTGAAAAAGGATATAGTGAAATAGAGTCTTTTTTCCGCAAACTACTGTCAAGGATTAAAATGTTTTTGGCATCATCGCCAATGATATAATAATCCTTATTTATTTTTTCAATACCGGAAGATGAAGGATAACCGGGAAATGTTTTGACAACTTCGAGTGAAGATTTTTTGCCACAGGAAGAAACTAAAAAGGCAAACAGTAAGGATGGCAGCCATTGTTTTTTAATCATACAGATTTTTCCAGCCGTCTTTTTTTATCTTTTCGGCTTTTTCTAAAACCTCATTTTTCATGTTGGTTTTAAAATTTTTGAGTTGTGCCGCAATAGTTTCATTACCGATTGCTAAAATTTCTACGGCAAGAATAGCTGCATTTTTGGCGGCATTCAATGCCACTGTAGCCACCGGTACACCGTTGGGCATTTGTAAAATAGATAAAACCGAATCCCAACCATCAATTGAATTAGAAGATTTAATAGGGACACCTATCACGGGCAAAATAGTTTGCGAAGCAATCATGCCGGGTAAATGTGCAGCTCCTCCGGCACCGGCAATAATAATTTTCAAACCTCGTTCTTCTGCAGTTGCAGCATAATCTGACATCCTTTCCGGTGTACGATGTGCTGAAACAATTGTTAATTCAAATGGTATTTCAAAAGTTTGTAGCAAAGTGGCTGCTTGCTCCATAACGGGTAAATCACTGTCGCTGCCCATAATGATGCCGACCTGTGGTTTCATGTTATTCATTTTATCAAAAATACTACTTAATAATTTCTCCTTTTAATTTGCGCAAAGCTATTTCTGCCAGTTTGGTATTATACCGGGCATTGATTAACCGGGTTTGTGCTTCCTGCAAACTGTTTTGTGCTTCTTTGAGTTGGATTAAAGTGGTAGAATTTAATTTATACACCTGGAAAACGATATTTACATTTTCTTCTGCCAATAAAATATTTTCTTCTTCCAAGGCCAAAGCTTTTTTCTGTAATTCATAATCTTTATATGCATTCAAAACCTGCAGGCTCACCATCGATTTTTGATTATCAAATAAAAGTTGACGATATTGAATATCCAGTTGTGACTGACGAATTAATCGTTTTGTATTAAAATGATTAAAAATGGGAATAGAAATATTGAAACCAATATTGCGGCCATAATTTCTGCTGAATAAAGGTTGAAAAGGATTGACAGTAGCTTTATTATTGGTGCGGTTAAAATCATAACCCGCAGAAAGAGAAACAGTAGGAAAGAGGTCAGCTTTTCTTTCTTTTAAAATCAATTTTGCTATATCAATGTTTTTTTGCGCCAGCAATAAATCCGGGTTTTGTGTATCCAAACCTTGTTGTATATCACCGAGAGAAACATTCATGTCTATCAAAATCGTATCGCTTACTACATAGTTGGTACCGGGTTTGATATTGATAATTTGATTGAGTGTTTCCCGTAATTTGGCCATTTTTGTTTCTTCATTAAGATAGGCGGCTTTTTGCGCATTCAGATCTACTTTGCTTTGCAAAACATCCGGTTTGGCACCTACGCCAATATCTAATTTATATGCTGCCAGTTTTACTCTTTCTTTATTTAAATTGATTTGTTCATCAATGGCTTTTAATTGTTGTTTTTGTTTGACAATGGCATAATAATTTGTAATTACATCGGCGATGGTGCTTACGATTTGTTGCTTAATCTCCAATGAACCCAGTTGTACTATTTCTTTGAGTTTGTCCCTGGTGGCAAACATTTTCAATCCATCAAAAATGACCCAGTTGAGGTCCACGCTGGCAGCATAATTATTGGAACGAATATCATTGAGTTTACGTTGTGTTCCATCTGAAAATTTTTGATTTTGATTATTATTCCTGTAAAGACCCGATAAATTGGCGTTGACTGAAGGAAGAAATGCAGCATTTCGATAGGAGTAATCTAAAGCCGCTACGGCAGAATCGTTTTTGGATAGTTGAATATTAAAATTGTTTTGCAAAGCCGTTGCAATGGCTTCATCTAATGTCAGCATCTTTTGTGCCGTAGTCGTTTGCGACAGCAATATCAAAACAGGCATGCATATTTTTTTTACAATCTTCATTCTTCTCCTTGATCGGTTGTTGATGATGAATGGATATATTTTTCAATTTCGCTCTTTTTCTTTTTTGTAGAAAAATAAGAATACATAACCGGAATAACCAATAAGGTTAATACAAGTGCAAATAATATTCCACCGATAATAACGATGCCAAGTGGCATACGGCTGGTGGAAGAAGCACCCAATGACAATGCCAATGGTAATGCACCGAGCGACATCGCCATACTTGTCATAAGAATCGGGCGTAACCTTTGTGTAGCTGCAAAAACGGCGGCTTCTTTTTTAGGCATTCCTTTTCGTTGGTTTTGATTGGCAAATTCTACAATCAGGATTCCGTTTTTTGTTACCAGGCCTATCAACATAATCATACCGATTTGCGAAAATATATTGAGCGTTTGACCAAATATAGAAAGTGTAATGACAGCACCGGCAATAGCCAACGGTACGGTAAACATAATTATTAAAGGATCAATAAAACTTTCAAACTGGGCTGCAAGGATTAAGAAAATTAAAAGCAAGGCTAATAAAAATGCAAAACTGGCGCCACTGCTGCTTTCTTCAAAATCACGGGAAGAGCCGGACAGTGAAGTCGCAAAAGATTCATCTAATAGTTTTTTGGCAATGCGGTGCATTTCTGCAATGCCATCGCCAATGGTATAACCAGGTTTCAATCCGGTAGAAATAGTAAAAGATTTATAACGATTGAAGTGATAAATTGTTGGTGGCGTTGTAGATTCATGAACGGTTACTAAATTATCGACACTAATCATTTGCCCTTTATCATTTCGAACATATAAAAGTTTTAAATCATCGGGGTCATCTCTATTGATACGATCTACTTGTGTAATGACTTCATATTGTTTACCATCCTTATTGAAATAACCTAACCGTTTATTACTGTAGGCTAATTGTAAAGTTTGTGAAATATCACTGACAGAAACGCCAAGTTGTGCTGCTTTTAAACGGTCAATTTCAATTTTTAATTCGGGTTTATTGAATTTAAGGTCCACATTGGCTTGTTGCAATATGTTGCTATTATTTACTTCATCCAACATTTTGGGAAGTATGGCCGAAAGTTTATTGAAATTATTATTCTGTACTACAAATGATACCGGCTGACCGCCACGACGGCTGACCGAAATAGTTTGTTCTTCAATGGCAAAAGCCCTGCCTTCATCAAAACGAGGAAGATTTCTGTTTACCATCTCCACAATTTCATGTTGTGAACGAACTCTTTTGTTGGGTAAAATAAGATTCACATATACAAATCCGGTGTTGGCATTGCCCGAACCTGTAAAGCCCGGCGATGTAACAGTCAGGATCATATTTTTTTCCGGAATAGAATCAAGTAAAAAATCCGATAAGCGAACAACATACCTGTCCATGGCATCGTAAGAAGTTCCTTCAGGTGCGGTTAATGATAACCTGAACTGGCTTCGGTCTTCCATCGGTGCCAATTCCGATTTTAAATTTCTTCCTACAAAATAAATGGCCGCACAACAAATCAATACTAATAACCAGGCGGTGATACGCACCTTCATAATTTTTTCCAGGATGGAATGATAAGTGTTTTCCAACCAACGGAAAAATGGTTCAGTCTTTACATAAAACCAGGAATGTTTGTGCGGATTTTTTTTGGTTAGCTTCACATTGAGTACAGGCGTTAATGTAAGCGAAACAAAGGCAGAAATTAATACTGCTCCGGCTACGACGATACCGAATTCACGAAACAAACGTCCAATGAATCCCTGCATGAAAATAATCGGTAAAAAAACTACCGCCAGTGTAATGGACGTAGCAATGACGGCAAAATAAATTTCACGGGAACCTTCCACGGCCGCTTGCCATTTGTTCATTCCCTTTTCTACTTTTTTATAAATGTTTTCTGTAACAACTATACCGTCGTCCACTACCAGCCCGGTAGCAAGGACTACCGCCAGCAAGGAAAGCACATTGATAGTAAAACCTGCGAGGTACATTATGAAAAATGACCCAATCAATGAAACCGGAATGTCGATTAAAGGCCGAATAGCAATAATCCATTCTCTGAAAAATAGATAAATGATAAGTACCACCAGGATAAATGCAATCATTAAAGTTTCTTCCACTTCCAAAATGGAACTTTTAATAAAACGGGTGTGGTCCAGCGCAATGCTCACTTTGATATCCTCGGGCATATCTTTTTTAATTTGCGCAAGCCGTTTGTAAAATTCATTGGAGATGGAAACATAATTTGAACCCGGTTGTGGTACCAAAGCCAGGGCTATCATTGGTGTACCATTGCCTCGCAACATGGATTCTTCATTTTCGGTGCCAAGGTCGGCTTCGCCAATGTCTTTTAATTTTATATCGGCACCATTTACATTTTTGACAATGAGATTATTGAATTGTTCTTCCGTATTCAATCGGCCAAAAGTCCTGACGGTTAATTCTGTATTATTCCCTGAAATTTTACCCGAAGGCAATTCAACATTTTCTTTCGCCAAAGCGGCTTCCACATCATTGGCAGTTACATTATAAGAAGCCAGTTTGGCGGGGTCGAGCCAAATGCGCATTGCATATCTTCTTTCGCCCCAAATCTGAATACCGCTTACACCGGGAATCGTTTGTAATCTTTCAACCAATACATTGGTGGCAAATTCTGTAATCTGTAACCGATTACGGGTATCACTTTGTACGGTCATAGAAATGATAGCACTGGCATCTGCATCAGCTTTTGAAACGATGGGATCCTGGTCGAGGTCAGGTGGCAATTGTCTTCTCGCCCTGGAAACTTTATCTCTTACATCATTGGCAGCCGCTTCGAGGTCTATACCGAGATTGAATTCTACATTGATTCTGCTACTGCCATTACTACTCGAAGATGTAATATTTTTAATACCCGCAATTCCATTAATGGCTTTTTCCAGCGGCTCGGTAATTTGTGTTTCAATAATATCGGCGTTGGCACCGGGATATGAAGTGCTGACACTAATATTTGGTGGATCAATAGCCGGATAATCCCTTACTCCCAAAAATTGATAACCGATGATGCCGAATACGATAATGAGAATATTCATTACGATGGCAAGAACCGGTCTTCTTAAACTTATTTCTGAGATATTCATAATGGTTATGACAATTACTGGCTCAATGTGTCCTGTTTCACAATATTTCTGATTTGAATTTTGGCTTCGGGCCTAACACTCAACAAACCGGAAACCACAACGGTATCGCCGGGTTGTATGCCTTCAAGAATTTGCACCATAGAAGAATCCCTTATGCCGGTAGTTACATCTGAGAAAAAAGCAACGCCATTTTTATAGCGAATAATTTCCTTGCCTCTTGCTTTGGGAATGATGGCTTGCGATGGTACAAACAACGCATTTTTATTGGGCGTCATATTGATATTTACTTTTACAAATGAACCGGGTAATAATTCATTGGTACGGTTTGTTACCCTGGCCCTTACCGTTAGCGTACGAGTGTTTTCGGTTATGTTGGATTCGGTGGCAATGATGGTAGCAATGTGTTTTTGTTTAGCACCTTCAAAAGTGAAATCTACCGGTTGCCCGATTTTTATTTTGTCAATATATTTTTCCGGGATGGTAAAATCCAGTTTTAATATTTGTGTTTGATTGATAACGGCAATGACGGTTGCCGGTGAAACATAAGCTCCCTGGCTGATGTCTTTCAAACCAAGTTGGCCACTGAATGGTGCCCTGACAACTGTTTTAGAAATACTGGTTTGCAGAATGCCGATATCTGCTTTCAGGTTATTGACTTGTAACAAACTAATATCATAATCCTGCTGGCTGATACCTTGAATTTTTAATAGTTGCGCCTGGCGTTGTTCCGTTTTCTCGGCTAAGGCCAATTGTATTTTTATTTTTTTTAATTGGGCTTGTAAATCGCCGTCGTATAATTTGGCAAGTACCGCACCTTTGGGAACAAATTTGCCTTCGGCAACATTTAAATAAACGATTCGTCCCGATACTTCAGGATGTATTTCTGCCGATTCATTGGCGACAATCGTACCCGGCACTTCTATTTTTTCCTGAAAAAATTTTGGCGTAACGATAAATCCATCTACCGAAAGTGCAGAAGGCTTTTGGCCGGCCGTGGATTTTGCATCTACTTTTTCTTTATCACCCTTGCAGGAAATAATGAAAATTGAAATCAGGCAAAAAAATAAAACGATAGCTCTTCTCATAATGGCGGCAATTGTAGAAGAACAAATATACCCTATATTTTGATGTTTCAACAATAATTGAAACAGCTCAACCTGTAATTGTAGAGGCAATGTATGAGCGGTCGGACGTATTTATATCCGGCTAATCGGTTTTGATTGTCAGGAGTTGTTTCACTTTGGCAGCCTGGTGTACCAGTTCTTGTTTTTCGTGGCTGAGTATGGTTACATGTCCCATTTTTCGGCCGGGTTTGGTTTGGGTTTTACCATATATATGTACAAATGCATTTTCCAATTGCAATAACTCATTCAAACCTTCATAGACTGCCGGTCCTTGATAACCTTCGGCACCCAGAAGGTTCACCATAACGGAAGGAACAATAGCATCGGTATGGCCCAAAGGATAACCCAACATAATGCGCCAAAGCATATCGAATTGCGAACAGTAATGTGCTTCTATTGTATGATGCCCGCTATTATGTACCCGCGGTGCAGTTTCATTTACCATTACATTTCCTTCTTTATCTACAAACATTTCAATCGCAAAAAGGCCGGGAGATTTAAAATTACGAACGACGGAAAGTGCAATGGCTTCAATTTTCCATCTTGTTTTTTCAGCTACACTTGCCGGGCAATATTGGAAGTTTAATAAATTTAAAACAGGATCAAAAACCATCTCTACTGGTGGATACAAAGCCGTTTCACCTTTTTCATTAATGGCGACCATTTGTGCTATTTCTTTTTCGATAGGAAACATTTTCTCCAGTACAGACGGCGCTTCAAATCCATGTTCAATATCTTTTTCAGTCTCTATAAATTGAACTCCTTTTCCGTCATAACCGCCTTCGCCTATTTTGTGAACGGCCGGTAATAAATGCAAGGCTTGCTGTATGTCGTTACGGTTTTTTGTAATGATAAATTCCGGGCTGGGAATTTCATGTTGCTTATAATATTCTTTTTGTAAAATTTTATTTTTAATTGTTTTCAATACCGATGGATGTGGAAATACTTTTACGCCTTCTTGAGAAAGTTTTTCCAATGCTTCCACATTTACATTTTCAATTTCGATGGTGATGGCGTCAAGATTTTTGCCAAAGGCATAGACGGCGTCAAAATTTTTAATATCACCTTTTGTAAAATGATGACAAAGATGTGCTGCAGGGCAGTTGGCATCATTTTCCAGTATAAAGGTTTCGACAGGATAGTTGGCAGCTGCCTGCAATAACATTTTGCCTAATTGGCCGCCACCCAGGATTCCGATTTTTTGCATGGGAGCAAAGATAATCCCTGCGCAATAAACCATTCCGTTACAGATTTTTTTTACCTTTGTACCATGCTTCCCGATTATCCCAATAAAAGATTTGCTGACCAACGAAAACATTTTGCTTTACTCATGGAATCGCTGGCGATGGATAGTCAACCTTGATTTGCATTCCGCAGGTTCCGGTTGTCATGCCGGATTTTTGAACAAAATATTTTACTTTACTTTAAATCATTGATAATGGAAACAAAAACAGCTCCCGACAAATTAACCACCGAAAAAGATTTTTTACCACTGCATGGTACAGATTATATTGAATTTTATGTGGGCAATGCTAAACAAGCAGCTCATTTTTACAAAACAGCTTTTGGCTTTCAATCATTGGCTTATGCCGGGCCCGAAACAGGTGTAATGGATAGAGCCAGCTATGTAATTCGCCAGCATAAACTCACATTTATGTTGACCACTCCCATTCGAAAAGACAATCCCATAGCTGATCATATTTACAAACATGGCGATGGCGTAAAAGTATTGGCCTTAAAAGTGGATGATGCCAAATCGGCTTTTGATGAAACGACAAAACGAGGCGGCAAATCCTATATGGAACCCACTACTTTGAAAGACGATGATGGAGAAGTCGTGTTGAGCGGCATTCATACCTATGGCGATACAGTGCATTTATTCGTCGAAAGAGGAAATTACAATGGCGTTTTTATGCCGGGATTCAAAGAGTGGAAAACCGACTACAATCCGACACCTACAGGTTTATTATATGTAGATCATTGTGTGGGCAATGTAGGTTGGAATCAAATGAATCCATGGGTATCTTTTTATGAAAAAGTTATGGGCTTTAAAAATATTCTCAGCTTTGATGATAAAGATATTTCTACCGAATATTCGGCCCTGATGAGCAAGGTTATGAGCAACGGAAATGGTTTTGTGAAATTTCCCATCAACGAACCGGCCGAAGGCAAAAAGAAAAGCCAGGTGGAAGAATACCTTGAATTTTACAATGGCGAAGGTGTACAGCATGTAGCCATTGCTACCAAAGACATTGTGGCAACAGTTACTGAACTGCAAAAAAGAGGCATTGAGTTTTTGAAAATTCCTGAAAATTATTACGACACAATTCTCGACCGTGTAGGTAAAATAGATGAAGACCTGGAGCCACTGAAACAACTCGGCATTTTGATTGACAGAGATGATGAAGGTTATTTATTGCAAATTTTCAGTAAGCCATTGGAAGACAGGCCTACTTTATTTTTTGAAATTATTCAGCGAAAAGGTGCCAAAAGTTTCGGCAAAGGAAATTTTAAAGCCTTATTCGAAGCCCTGGAAAGAGAACAAGACGCCAGGGGCAATTTATAAATACAGAATTTACATTGTTAAGAATATATAAGGCGGATGAAAATAAATCATTCGCCTTATTTTTTTAGTATCTTTACCAATAGTTTAGCAATTTTTGCATATTCGAATCCGTATCCTGCCGTTTTTTGAATAACAAGTATAAAATAGATAGAACTATTGAATATCCATTTTCAAAAGTTTGAAAAATTCTAACTCATGAAAAACTTTTTCTTAGGTTTGGCATTGCTCATGGCTACTGTTTCCGTAGCACAACCTTCGGGTGGCAACAGTGGTACCAATTCTTTTTCTTTTATAAAATATCAGAAAAATTTTCCGCGGCCCAGTGAGGCATTTGCCCAAAAACAAGACACTCTTGAAAAACAGTTTAAAGCAAAAGGCTTGGTGTGGCCGGCAAAATACATGTACATCCGTTCATTTAAATATGACAGCGAGTTGGAAGTGTGGGTAAAGAACGATCTGAAAGATAAATTTCAATTATTCAAAACGTATAAAGTTTGCGCATTGGCCGGCACATTGGGCCCCAAAAGAATGGAAGGCGACTACCAGGTGCCTGAAGGATTTTATTATATCAATGAATTCAATCCCAATAGCAATTATTATTTATCGTTGGGTATTAATTATCCCAATGCCTCTGATCGGATTTTGAGCGATTCTCTACGGCCCGGTAGTGCTATTTATATTCATGGTAGTTGTGTAACAGTAGGTTGTATTCCTATTACTGACAGGCAAATAGGAGAGTTGTACGTATTAGCCGCATTTAGCAAAAGCCAGGGACAGGATTTTATTCCGGTACATATTTTTCCCGTACGTTTCGATAATGAAAAAAGTGTGAACTACCTGGAAAAACTAACGGAAAACAATAATCGCCTTAAGGATTTTTCAGAGCGAATGGAAAATGCTTTTGATTATTTTGAAAAATACAAACAAGTACCGGTTATTTTAATAAAAGATAATGGCCAATACATTGTGAATAATGCACCGCCTTTACGTTGGTATAAAATGGAGTCTGCGAAAGAAAAGAGAATCATAGTGCCTCATCGTACCCGTACAATAACCGAATTGGCAACAGTCGTACATGAATGGCCTGAATTTCCCGGTGGTGGAGATGCGTTTTTAGATTACCTGAAGAAACTGGGTAAAGAAGTGGGAGAGTTTCTGCCTAAAGGAATGGATAAAGCTTTTATCAAAATGGAATTTATCATTGACAAAGATGGCGTACCGGTCAATTTTAAAGTGTTGAATCCGCCTGATAATAGCATTGATCTGGGTGAAGAACTTATTATTCGTATGGAGAAAATGGGAACCTGGAAACCGGCCATACTCAATGGAAAACCGGTGGCCAAAAAAATGGTACAAACCATCGAAGTGCAAAAATAAAAGACTATTGCAATAGCATCTGAACCGTATCCGTTGTCTGTTGTCGCAATAAAATTTGTTTCCCTTTTGTCAATTCATCAATTATATCTTCTGTATAATGTCTTATAGTCAACAAAGATAAATTTCGGGATAGTGCCACGTCTAAAAAGCTGGCGGCTTTGCCGGCAATTTTTTCTATTTTCTCTGGCCAGTCGTCCAGCACACAGGTAAAATCTATGGCGCCGATTTGTGTCAAATTGGGCTTCAGGTGCAACTCTTCCATCATTCCATACAGTTGCCCAACTTCATGATCACCTACAAATGAAAAATCTTTTGTCGTAACTTTTAATAAAACTTGTTTTTCTTTCAACACTATAATCGGAGGTAATTGGTGTAACGGTTGATTGTTGATAATCGTTCCAGCCAGGTCGGGGTCAATAAAGCATTTTACATACAAAGGAATATTTTTATTTTGTAAAGGCTTGATTGTTTTGGGATGAATCACCTGCGCACCATAAAATGACATTTCAATCAGTTCTTTATAATTTAAGGTGTTGATGGGCGTTACTGTTTCAAATTGTTTCGGGTCGGCATTCATCACCGATTCCACATCTTTCCAGAAAGTAACATCTGTTGCGTCTAATACATTGGCAAATAATGCAGCGGTAAAATCACTGCCTTCACGGCCGAGGGTCGTACTTTCATTTTCATCCGTAGCGCCAATAAAACCTTGTGTCAATACGAAATTCGTTTTTTCGAAACTGGGTTTTACTACTTCATTTATTTTTTCGGTGGTAAAAGACCAATCCACGGCGGCATTCCTGAAATCGTCGTTGGTGCGAATAATATCCCGAACATCCAACCAGGTATTGGATAAGCCTATTTCGTTGAGGTATGCACTGATGATGGTTGTGGAAAGTAATTCGCCAATACAGACAATTTGGTCGTAGTAGTAGTCATAATCTCGCTGCGGTTCATCATGCAATAACCATTCTACTTCGGTAAAAAAATCTTTTAATTTTTTCTCACAAGGCAAATAATGTGTTACCAGCACATATTTTGCTGTTGTGATATGTTGTTTTTTTATTTTGTCGAATAACTGTAGTGCATCATCCTGGCGGTTATCAACGAAAGCTTCCACAACTTTTTCCAATGCATTGGTGGTTTTACCCATTGCAGAAACCACTAATAGGATTTTTTCTTCTTGCCAAAATTGTAAAATTTTACCCAGGTTTGAGATCCGTTCAACACTATTGATAGAAATTCCGCCAAATTTGAAAACCTTCATGCCGTCTTTGAATTTATGAGGCAGCAAAGGTCGTTAAAATATCTCCATTCAAAAAGCATCAACCGAAAGGTTTTGTAAATAAGATTATAAACTTTTTGAATCCCTTATTTTTGTCTTTCAAAACACAGATACCATGAGTATTAACCGGAAAGTACAGACACTGGATGAATTTACAATTCAGCAACTTAGAAATTTCCCACATGCCACTGGCGAACTATCCAATCTTTTGCGCAATATCGGTTTGGCTGCCAAAAGGGTGAATGTAGAAGTAAATAAAGCCGGGCTGGTCGATATTTTAGGCGATCATGGTACAATTAACGTACAAGGCGAAGAAGTGAAAAAATTAGACGTTTATGCCAATGACCAATTTACCGGCGTACTCCGGCATGGTATCAGTTGTGCAGGCATTGCCAGTGAAGAGTTAGATGATTTTGTGGCTTTTGATGATGAAATAAGTGTGAAATCAAAATACGTTTGTTTATATGACCCTTTGGATGGCAGTAGTAATATTGACGTGAATGTTTCTATCGGAACTATTTTTTCCGTTTATAAAAGAGTTACACCCATTGGTACTGTGGTGAAGAAAGAAGATTTCTTACAACCCGGTAATAAACAAGTAGCTGCGGGATATATTGTTTACGGTTCATCTACCATGTTGGTCTATGCTACTCGTCGTGGTGTGCAGGGCTTTACGTTAGATCCTTCTATCGGTGAATGGGCTTTGAGCCATCCGAATATTCAATGTCCTGTATCAGGAAAGATATATTCTGTTAATCACGGCAATTATTTTAAATACAATAAAGGCGTACAGCAATACATAACGGCTTGCCAGCAAAAAGATAAATCGAACGGAGGCCCTTATACGCAACGATATATTGGCAGTATGGTGTCGGATGTACATCGCAATTTGATTAAAGGCGGTATATTTATGTATCCCGGTACAACGGATAAACCGGAAGGTAAATTGCGGTTGATGTATGAATGTAATCCATTTGCTTTCATCATTGCAGTAGCAGGCGGAAAAGCGACAAATGGTGAAATCAGGATATTGGATATTGACCCTACAAAACTACACCAACGTACTCCGATGTTTATAGGCAGTACAGATATGATGGATGAACTGGCAGCTTGCCTTGCTTAATTTTTTTATATGAAAAACACAATCATTTCAGTTAAAGACCTGGTCAAAAATTACGGAGAATTTAAAGCCGTTAAGGGGATTAGCTTCGAAGTTTTTGAGGGAGAAATATTTGGCTTGCTGGGCCCCAACGGTGCCGGCAAATCAACGACACTTGAAATAATCGAAACCTTACGTCCTAAAACCAGTGGTGAAGTTATAGTGGATGGATATAATTTAGATAAATCGCCGGGTGGCATTAAAAAAATCATTGGCGTACAATTACAATCCAGTGGATTTTACCCGGGTTTAAATCTTTTGCAATTGGTCGATCTTTTTTGTGGATTGTACAATAAAAAAATGGACCCGATGGAATTGTTGGATATGGTGAACCTCAAAGAAAAAGCCAAAGCCAAAGTGAAAGAACTGAGTGGCGGTCAGAAACAACGGTTTTCTGTTGCAACAACACTCATCAATGATCCGAAAATTATTTTTCTCGATGAACCGACTACCGGCCTCGATCCGCAGGCAAGAAGAAATCTCTGGGAACTTATCAAACAAATTCGGGAAAGAGGAACGACGGTCATCATCACCACGCATTATATGGATGAAGCCGAATACCTTTGCGATCGGGTAGCCATTATCGATGGCGGTGAAATTATCAAACTCGATACACCCGACCAATTGATTGATAACCTCATTGCTTCAGGATTTGAAAGGAAAAAAGAAATGAAACTGGCCAATTTGGAAGATGTATTTATCAGCCTGACAGGACGTTCATTACGGGATAGTTAATTATTCATGTATTAAACTTTGAAAATGCCGGAAACTGTTATTGATTATCGTTATCCCATTGGGAAATATGAACCACAACCATTTTCTATTGAGCAGAAAATAGAATGGATGGCTGAAATAAAATTTTTGCCAACACATATTGAAAATGCATTATTGAACTTAGATGAGTCGCAATTGAAAACACCGTATCGTGATGGCGGCTGGACTATACATCAACTCATCCATCATATTGCAGATAGTCACATGAATGCTTTTTTGCGTTTCAAATTAGGCCTGACGGAAGATAATCCTACTATTAAACCTTATGCTCAAGACCAATGGGCGGAAATGGCAGACGTGCAAAAAATACCAGTCAACATTTCGGTTACGTTATTACATGCACTGCATTTGCGCTGGCATGAATTGTTGAAATATGTATCAGATGATGAATGGAATAACCGTACAGTGTATCATCCGGAACATAAAAAAACTTTACGTCTTTGGTATTTGTTGGGAATGTATGCCTGGCATAGCAAACATCATGTAGCACATATTACTGCCTTACGGGAAAGAAAAGGTTGGTAAAAACTCAGCTTGTTCTATTAGGAATGAAGGAATCATCTATTTCAGCAATCAGAAAAACACTTCCACAAACCAGAATTAAATCTTCTTTTGCCGCATTATGCAGTGCTTGTTGTAAAGCATCATTTACATTTTGAAAAACAAATCCTTTCAAATTAAAATTTGTTGCCTTTTCTTGTAACGCTTGGGCTGGTAAAGCTCTTGGCATATTTGCCTGTGAAAAATAATAGGTTGCCTGTTCCGGAAAAAGTTTCAAAACTTCATCATGGTCTTTATCCTTTACCATTCCCAGAATAATATGGAGATGTTTGTGTGGCGTATGACGAATTTGTGTTACGAGCTGTTCGATGCCGTTCGCATTATGAGCTATATCTAAAACTACCAAAGGAGAAGTGCAGATGATTTCCCAACGGCCGTGCAAATGCGTCAATGCTTTTACATGTTGCAAGCCATACACCAGATGATGCGGCGTAATGTGCCAGTTATTCTTGCGTAATAATTCAACAGCAGTTAAAACGGTTTTAATATTCTGCTTTTGGTAAATACCGGGCAGGTCGAGAGTGTATTTATTTTTTTTGGTGGAGGAATTCTCAATGACAGTTATACTAAGCTGATTATTTTCCCAAATTGTATTGTTAATTGTATAAAGTTGGTCGGCAAAATAGATGGGCGCATTTTTTTCTTTTGCTTTTTTTTCAAAAACAGGTTGCGTAAGGGGAGAAGTTTCACCGATAACAACCGGTGCATTTTCTTTTATGATACCGGCTTTTTCTGTGGCTATTTTATCAATGGTTTTACCCAGGAACTGCGTATGATCAAGACTGATATTGGTGATAATGGAGATAAGTGGTGAAATGATATTGGTACTATCCAATCGGCCACCCATACCGGTTTCAATAATGGCAACGTCCACTTTTTCCTGTGCAAAATAGTCGAACGCCATGGCGACGGTTATTTCAAAAAAACTGGGCTGAATGGTTTCAATCTGTGGTTGAATTTTCTCTGTAAAATCAACAACAAAGTTTGAGGAAACCAATGTGCCATCAATTTGAATTCTTTCCCGGAAATCTTTTAAATGTGGCGAAGTATATAAACCGGTTTTATAACCTGCGGTTTGCAAAATAGCAGCTAACATGTGGCTCACGGAACCTTTACCATTCGTACCTGCAATATGTATTGTTTTGAAATGTTGTTGAGGGTTATGCAAGGTGGAACATAATTGAATAATATTATCCAGGTTGGATTTATAAGCTGCTGCGCCAATACGGCTGAATAATGGCAATCGATTAAATAAATAGTGAACGGTTTCCTGGTAGTCCATACCCGACAAAAATAAGAAAGGGATGTTGAGTCATGAACAATCAACATCCCTTCACTTAAAGAATACTAATAATTTTAATCGACTTCAAAATTAAATCGAACAGTTACCATCGATTCATGGTCTGATTTATCGAAGCGGATATTTCGAAGATAATTTCTAATAGCATTTTTGTAAGCATTATTGCTGCTGGATGAGCCCCTGGCGATGCTTACAAAACTACCAACTCCTGCAGGTGACACTCTCACATTGGCATATATAGTAGCTCTTTCGAGTTCACCCTGGAAAGAATAATGACGGATAATCTTTCGATCGCCGCCCATAATTTTAGGGCCATTGCCGCTGCCCTTGCCCGAGCCATTTCCGCCACCAACTCCAGTCCCGTTACCACCTCCGGAGCCACTGCCATTTCCTACGCCATTGCCCGTGCCATTGCCTCCGGCTTTATCATAATCATCTGCTGCGCCTCCACCACGGCCGGTTCCTCTTGTTGTTTTGCCTAATACCGCTTTGGGAACTCTGGGAGCAGGCGGTTTTACTTCTTCTTTAGGTTTGTCTTTATTGACGGAAGTATTGGTAATTGTTGTAGCGTCTTTTTTTGTCGCTATAGGTTTTGTTATGGCCGGGCTTTTCGGGTCGTTAAAATCTTCCAAATCTTTAGAATCTACATTTTCTCCCGGAGCCGGCGGTTCATACGCTGCAATGCCCGGTGCACCGGCAGCTTGTACGGGATTTCCACCGCCACCACCGCCATCGGCTAATAATTCCGGTTCATCTGGCAAATTCAATTCCACTTCAATACCCGACTCATAAATTGGTTTGATGATATCCGGTAATTTCCATTTTAAAAAAATCATCATTAAAATAGCGGAAATCGCAAAACCAATCGTTATCAATGCTGCTTGCCTTTGATTTTTCCTTTCTACCGATACCGACATAGTGTAATAATTATTCATACAAATTTACATTTTGATACTGCGGGCAGCAAACAATTGTTGTTCACACCCGTTAGTAACGATGCAAATGCCGTGCAACTTGCATAAAAACCTATTTAGAAAATGTTAAAATGCTTTATACAGTTTTTTTTCTTGTGATATCCTGTATAAATGAACGTATTTGTAGATTGGCAATCAATAAGCCGGCTATGACTAAAATGAAACTATAAATATGTAATGAACTAATTTTTTCATTTAACAATATAACGGCTTCAATACTGCTGAAAACGGGAATCAGGTTGCCAAATAAAGCTGCTCTGCCCGTGCCTATGAGTTGAATGGATTTGCTCCACAATAAAAAACAAATCACAGAAGCGCCTAAACCCAGGTAAATAATAGCACCGATATTGGAAAAATTGAATGAGAATCCACCTTTGGCATTTAATTCAGCTATATAAAATGGGAATAAAAATATTGTACCCATCAAAAAAACAGTAAACAGAAAATTCCTTGTACTCATATTCGCCGGTTTCTTTTTGGCACAAACATTATAGATTGCAAAACAAATAGCCGCAGCCAACATCCACCAATCTCCCTTGGTAAATGAAAATGTTCGTAAGACTTCCCAGCTTCCTTTGCTCAATAATAATAAAATGCCAACAATGCAAATCAGCATACCGATAATGCGATTCAATGGAATTTTTTCTCCAAGAAAAATTCTTGCCAGGATAACAGAAAATACAGGAGAAGAAGTGGTGCCAATCAAAGCCAGATTAATGGCTTCTGCATAATGACCAGCGATATACACGAATGTATTGAATAATGAAACGCCGGCGATAGCTGTTAAAAGGAAAAACCAACTTTGTTTTTTTACAATGGCTATTTCTTTGATGAATAAATGCCAGGTAAAAGGAAGTAAAATAATCGTGGCAGACAACCAACGATAAAATGCAAGGCTAATGGGTGGAATTGATGATTTAGCACTCCTGGCAATGATGAAATTGCCGGCCCAGATCATCGTGGCTAAAATGGCCATGGAGGCTCCCAGCAAAAATTGATTTTTAGATTTTGTCTCAGTCATTATGCTGATTGTCCATGATGAGCAAAATCTTTTTCAAAACTTCCACGGATACGTTCAATCGGCGGATTAAAATAGCCGTATTTTATCTGTGGAAACTCTTCTTTAATGAGCTGTTGTAATTTTTTTACACCCATACATTCCCCGGTATCTGTTACGCCAATTTTTCCCAAATACCAATCAGGGTCAATATTAAAACTACGCCATTGAATCATCTTTAATCCCGTTTCCTTTATGAGTTTTCGTAAGGCTTCGTATTCCGCTATGGAATCTGTCATGCCCGGAAAAACAAAATAATTGATAGAAGTCCACCCGTTATATTGATTGACAATTTTCAGGCTTTCAACGATGTCTTCAAATTCGTAATTATTGGGCCGGTAATAAGGCGTATAAATTTCTTTCCTGGCAGCATTGGTACTCACTCTTATAGAATCCAAACCAGCTTCGCATAATGCTTTTACAGCTTCCGGCATAGAACCATTGGTATTGATATTGATACTGCCTTTTGGCGTGTGTTTGCGAATTTCAATGATGGCATCCCGCATGGTTTCCCACATCAACAACGGTTCGCCTTCACAACCCTGTCCAAAACTTACTATTGGATAAGGTGCGGTCATTAAATGCGGAACAGTGTATTCTACAATTTCTTCCACAGTGGGTTTAAAAGCCAACCTGTCCTGTGGCGATACAATCGTTTCTTCATCCGGTTGTAATGAAATACAACCTACACAATTGGCATTGCAAGCCGGCGAAACCGGAATCGGACATTCCCATCTGCCCAAAGCGAAATTTCTGGCAGCAGGACATTGATAAGTATTGGCACAATTATGAACAAGATGGTTGACTAAACGATTGTGCGGATATTGTTGTAATAAATTTTTTGTTCCAGATATTATTTTTTCATTTTTATATCCTTCACTGTCTTGCCTGATGTCTTCTTCAATTCTTGTTGCGGGGATATAAAATTTTTCTTGCTGCCAGCCAACGGCGGAATAACAAAACAAAGGTAAAACAGGAGCATTATCTGCGGTTTCATAAGCCGATAAATAAAAGCCGGAATAAGCTGGAGGTACAAATGCTGCAACAGCATCTCCTTTTTCGCATAATCGCATTTCGCCGCTCAGTACATCAATGCCGATTCCTTTTCTACCGGGCAATGTGTAGAGTGAGCCACCTTGTGGTAATTCAATCCAATCTTCTGTAGGCACGGGAACTGCATCCCAACCACTACGGCCGGTTGCGAACAAAGTAGTGTCTTCAAAAATCTGGCCTTGGGCATCAGCATACAATAAAAAAGGTGATTCTGACAGCATTATTTTTTGAGTTGTTCCCTGCAAAAGTCGTTAAATTCTTTTTCATTTACCCGCATTTCATTTGGCTGCGGTTCTATATCTGTTTGTACCAGTTTATTATTGACGAAATCGATAGTTAACAGACCATCTTTTAAGATTACATTTTGCAATGCCGGCCATTGAATTTTTTTGCGTGGAAATGAAGGGTAGTCTATCCCATTTTCAGTAAAAATGACAATCAACTTTCGGATGGCTACCAGGTAAAATATTGAAATCAAAAGAATGGCAACAGCCGGCCACCAAAAACCGAGATAGCAATACATGAAAATAAAAAATACCAAATCGGGCAAAACAGCATTGTATTCTTTGCCGATTCTTTTCCAAAAATATTTAATGGTAAAACTTGCTACAACAAAGAAGATGACCAGAATTGATGCATGTCGGATAAAAAGTTTTTGTGTGGTAAATGCGAGATAAATAAAAAAAATAAGATTCAGCCCTATGATGGCTAAGATTGATTTTTTATAAGAAGCCCGTTGCGGATTTGTAAAAGTAAATTGATATTGCTTCATTTTATTTTGATGCTGAACGATTGCTTTTTACTAAAATATTACAGAGTTTATACAAAGCCCTTGCACCAACATTAGCATCCCAATCTGCGTTCACATCTATTCCAACTTCATTCAAATCGAAACCGATTATTTTTTTTCCGGCAGCAATCGTTTGATCGAAAAGGAAATGTATTTGCTCCAGTTCCAACCCACCGGGTACCGGTGTTCCTGTATTGGGACAAAGTTTTGGGTCGAGGCCATCAATATCGAAACTGATATAAACTTTTTCCGGTAAATGGCTGACAATATCCGCAACCTGCGATTGCCATGTTTCGCCATTGTACAATTTTTGTTTAATTTTTTTATCAAAATACGTTTGAATGCGTGAAGAATTTTCATGAATATAGTCCCATTCATCACTGCCATAATCACGGATACCAACCTGCACCAATTTTTTTACGTTGGGAATTTCATTAAGCGCATTGTACATGATACTGGCATGAGAGTAGGTTAATCCTTCATACGCTTTGCGTAAATCACAATGTGCATCTATTTGCAGAATACCAAATTCGCCGTGTTTCTCGGCGAGGGCTTTCATAAATCCGAGTGGCGTACTATGGTCGCCACCGAGTAATCCTACCCATTTATCTTTTTGCAACAAAGCCATCGTTTGATCATAAACCCATTGGTTTAAAAATTCACTTCCTTCATTGATGTCTTTCACGGTGCGGCACATAAACTGGTTATCGGCTACTATTTCTCCTTTGGAAATATAATCGATATATAGTTCAGCTTCGCGACGCAGGTAATCACTTTTCAATAAAATATGTTGATCGGCCGGCCGCATATAAAATCCTTCTTTCCATTCTTCATTCATATCAGGGTCGAAAAGATCGACTTGCAAACTGGCTCTCAATATATCATCCGGTGCACGGGCAGTACCATTGCCATAGCTGACGGTAACTTCCCAGGGAATGGGAAGAATAATCAACCGGGCATCTTCTTCTGTAGTGGGTAAACCAAAAATATTATTGTTGGGATTGCCGACACCATTCGGGTCATAATTACTTAAATCCATTGCTGATAGTATTTACAAAACAAATGTACTGGCTTTCATGCATTCTTTTGTAGAGAAATTATTAGGGAAAAATAAAAAGGGTTGAATTGTCAACCCTTTACTTGTGAAAATATTTTAAATTTTATTGTCGGCTCAGCGATTTCAAATGTGTAATATGTGAGGCAACTGCCATTCTCATTTTCGGGTATTCCAAATAGGGAATGCCAAATTCGATACAGGCCTTTTTTATAATTTTACTGATGGCCGGATAATGCACATGCGATATTTTAGGGAAAAGATGATGTTCTACCTGGAAATTCAATCCGCCTACCAGCCAGGAAATTAATTTGTTGCGAGTGGCAAAATTGGCCGTTGTCTTCAGTTGATGTATGGCCCATTCATCTTCCATATCGCCGGTATGCATGTCAGCCATCGGGAAATGTGTAGCTTCTACCGTATGTGCCAACTGGAATACAATACTCAATACAAAACCGGTGAACATGGCATAAATTAAAAAGCCAATTATCCAGGAAGTGAATCCGACAGTATAAATTGGTAAAGCGATAAAGAGGAATGCATGTAAAATTTTGAATCCCCAGAAAGAAAAATGGTCTTTGAATTTCATTTTGTTGATGGCAACAGGGCCAATCCTTCCGGAAAAATATTTTTTATAATCAGTTACTAATACCCACCAGATATACAGCAGGGAATAAGCAAACCAAAAATACCAATGTTGAAAGCGATGAATTTTATAATATTTCTGTGTTTCGCAAAGACGTAAAATAGGTTTGGCTTCAATATCATCATCAAGGCCTTCGATGTTAGTGTAAGTGTGATGAATAATATTGTGTTTGTTGCGCCACATAAAATTATTGGCACCGAGAAAATTTAAAGTCAGTCCGGCCATTTCATTTACCCATTTTCTGCGACTAAAACTTCCGTGCATACCATCATGCATGATATTAAATCCAATGGCAGCTGTTAATCCGCCCAACACCACACATTCTATAATGGCTAAAGCTGTACCGGGTGTATAAAATACAAGATGTACATACACAAATAAAAAACTGAGAATCAGAATCAATGCTTTCAGGTATAACGAAAAATTGCCGGTAGAAACCTTGCCGGCTTTTTTAAAATAATCATTGATGCGTTTTTTTAGCTCGGTATGAAATGAATGGGGAGCTTTTGGGAATTTAGGTCTTGCCATGATATTTATTTCTATCTGCGAATATAACTTTTTATAGGCAGAATTTATTTGAAATACCAGAGAGATTTTGTATGTGGAAAACTTTGAAAGGGGAATTGATGAAAAAACTGATTGAAGTCATAAAAATTCATCAGGTTTCATGTAAAATAAATGCATCAAGTGATTGCATACCTAAAGTTTTTTCGCTGATGAATCCTTCTGCATATTCCACACCAATTCTTTTTCCTAACATACGGGCTCTTGCGGCTACGCTTTCGAGAAAGCCCGGTTTTGAAATATAAGTTTGTGGCTCGTTTGTATTTAATTCTTCATTAAAAAATTGAGTACCGTATGCCTGAATCGCTTTTGTTCTTTGAGCAAATACTTTTGAAATATCTACAACAAAATCGGGTTCATGATACCAATCCTGTATGTAATGAAATACATAAGAAGGCCTCCATCGTTGCTGTGCATTTCCATTTTCATCGCTGGTTTCAATTTTTGTTAAACCCGACAAGAAACAACAATCCGCAATCATATTGCCAGCTCTTCCATGATCAGGATGCCGGTCTTTCAATACATTACCAATAATGATATCAGGTTGGAATTTTCTTATGGCTGTTATTAATGTTAATTGACTGGTTTCGTCATTGCGAAAAAAACCATCCCGCATTTTCAAATTCTCACGGACATGCACACCCATTATTTTGGCAGCTGTTGCCGCTTCTGAATACCGTGTTTCAATGGTGCCTCGAGTGCCGAGTTCTCCTTGCGTCATATCTATGATACCTACTTTTTTACCACGATTGATTTCATTAATAAGAGTGCCGGAGCAGCCGAGTTCAACATCGTCGGGATGTACCCCAATAGCCAAAATGTCTAATTTCATTGCAATTGAATTATGGTGCAAAAGTAAGATGGAATTTTTGAAGCTGAATGTTTATTGATGCCGGTACGGATTCTGATACCAATTACCATTTATTTCATTGACAATATTTTCAATCTGCCGATCCAAGGGATTATGTTGTACATCCCAATTTTGTTTTAAATCGCCTCCAATGAACCAGGCAACCGTTTGATACAGCCGGGCTCTTAATCCACCTTTGTATTCTTTGAGAATTTCATAACAATTATTGCCGGTTTGCCGGTTGATGAGTTTCATTAATATTTTGCCTTGGTACACCGATAAATTGGTAAGCGGATCTTTGAACCGTTCTTTTAAATCTTTTTCTCTCGAACGGATATATTTTTTTCTATCCCTGCTTTTCTTCATGCCGGCCATTTTATCATTGATATCGTTAATAGTTGCGCCGGCAATACGGGCATAGGGATACGTAATGTAAACAGCATTGCGCAGCCGGTACCATTTCTTTTTATACGCTGCTAATTCTTCAGGCGAAAGATTGCTGAGCCAAACCATATCCAATTCTTTGTAATTGACAATTTCGTGGTTATATAGAATAGCCGGCACGACAATCGTATCATTGGGTCCCCATTTTTTATATTGTTCTTTCATCAATGATAAGGCCAATTGATTCGAGTCGATAACAGGAATGACTTCTTCTATCTGGGCAATGGATGGCCGGGCCGATAGGATCAGCAACAATGCAAAAAACCAACAGTATTTTTTGGGCCGGTGCATACTTGTTTTTTAAAACGTAGCAACTTTCTGCCATGCAGACAATAAAATTACAAACATTGCTGTTTGCGAAACGCTAAAATTATGACTGGTTATCGGATAAGCGGTTTAAAACAATGCGGCGGCGCATACTGATAATGATGCCGAGGGCTGTAATGATAACACCTAACCAAAGTAATCGGATATAAGGAAACTTATATGCTTTCAACGTAATGTAATCCATTACGCCATTGGATTCTTTGATACCGATTGCTACACTTTGGTCGGGATTCACTTTATCCAATTTTAGAATAATGCTTTCGGGAATTAATGTATCCGGCACCGCCAGGTATTCTCCCTTGGCAAAGCCTAATTTTGGTGCAATGCTGAACACAGAACCGGTCTTGGCATGCACTTTTAATTGTGCAGTAAACAGGCTGCCATCTTTTCCAAAAAGTTTTTCCGGAAGGTCTTTTTTTTCGGTTACCCCGTTAAAAATGATAAAACCTGCCGAGTAAAATAATGTATCTCCGGGATGTAAATTCTTTGTCCTGAATGTTGTAGTGTCTTCCATTTTATCAGGATTGGAGATGGAAGTGATGTACGTAAATACATCATGGTCCCAATAATGCCGGGCATCGGGATTAGACATCAGGCCTTCATTGCCTTTGTAATTGACAAATGAATTGGGCATGAGTACGAAATCTTCTTTTCCGTCTTTACTTTTGAAATGAACTTTGTAATATTTTAATTGTTTTTTTGGATGCGATGAATCGCCTTCGTAAGTGAGTGTGTATTTACCCATATCAACCGTCAGCCCTTTCACCAATGTGAGGTTTTCTCTCGGGTTTTCATTTTTATCAAGTGGTGCCGGTATGCCGCCGATGTTATTGGATAACACTTCTTTTTTGGAAGAAGAAATTAGAATACCCAACAGCACCATTCCAAATCCAACATGAGCAATGGAGCCGCCGGACAGATTCAGTTTGCCTTTCATGCCTATCCAAATATAAGCGGCATTGGCAACGATGGTGTAAATGCTACAGGCAACAGCTAACCAAATGGCCGCCATAAAACCATAGGATTCTTTTTCATAATTCACATGCCCGAAAGCCAACACAAGCGTAGCAATGATGATAGCAATCAGGGTCGGCATCCATATTTTTTTGAGAAAAAACTTTGTCGTTGTGCTTTTGTATTTTAAATATTGTGTAACGGCTGTCAACACTGCCAGTATGATGGCAATAAAAATCATAATCTGGTTGTAAGAAAATTCAGCTTTTTCCGGTGGTGCCATTTTTGTACCGAATATTTTATTGTACACCGGCAATGAAGTTTTGCCAATGACTACCAATGCCGATAAGAAAAATACAAGAGAGCCAATAAACATCCAAAACTCTCGGGACGAACTGCTTTCTTCTTTTTGAATATGTGGAATCTGTTTATAGCGATTTGCAAATAAAATAAAAGCCGGCACGATAAATAATAAAAGAAAAACAAGCAATTGCATATTCATGCCAAGGTCTGTAAAAGCATGAACGGAGGTTTCACCTAAAATACCGCTACGGGTTAAAAAAGTTGAATAAAGTACAAAGCCGAAAGCCAATATAAAAAACAAATGTGTAGCCCGAAGCGAATGGCCTGTATGTTTATAAATAAGCAGGGTATGAATGCCGCCAATTAAAATAAGCCAGGGAACTAAAGAGGCATTTTCCACAGGGTCCCAAGCCCAATAACCGCCGAAAGTGAGTGATTCATAAGCCCACATGGCACCCATCATAATACCGACACCGAGAACGGCCGCAGAAAATAATGTCCAGGGCAATGCCGGTTTTGTCCACTCACCAAATTTCTTTTTCCAAAGGCCGGCCATGGCAAAGGCGAATGGTACAACGGAAGAAGCAAAGCCCATAAATAACACGGGAGGATGAATGACCATCCAATAATTTTGCAATAAAGGGTTTAGGTCATTTCCGTCAGTAATCGACATCATATAATCCTGCCGCAGGCCCATCGCCACGTCGCCATTAATATGCAGTACGGGAGCATTGTCCAATACGCCGGAATCTCTTAATAAAATAAATGGATTCGTTCCCATCTTCCAGCCGAAAAAATAAATTCCGGCAATCATAGTAGCTAAGGCTACCTGCATCAGGCTTACTACCGTCATTACAGGTGCTTCCCATTTTTTAGCGGTTCTGATTAGTATCAATCCCAAGACACAATGCCAGATACTCCAAAGCAAAAAACTACCTTCCTGGCCTTCCCAAAAACAAGCCAACAGGTATTTAGGTTCTAAAGAACGGCTGCTATGTTGCCAGGCATATTTATATTCAAATAAATGATTGGAAATAATATAAAAGAGGATGGCAAAAATGGCAATAACCGATATTACTTCGGTAATGAATGCGCCACGGGCCAGCTTTTTCCAATAGGTAGCATCCTCAGTATTTTTGGCTTGCGCCGATTTGAAATAGGAGAAAGTAGCTATCAATGAGGCTACCAATGAAAGTACAATGAATCCATGGCCCAATTGGCCGGGTAAAAGATGTTCGCCGATATACTCCATTTGGGGTGCTTATTTTTTTACGTCAGTGGTTGCAGGTGGATTATAAGCAGCACTTTTCTTCACAGATTCATCTTGCGGATGTTTCATTTCTTCTTTGTATTTTGATGGACATTTAGTTTGCACGTCTTTGCACTCAAACTGGCCATCCATATATTTGCCTTTCAATACCAATCTTTCACTGATCATCAAATTAGGAATCTCTCCATTTCTGTACACTACTTTCATAGCTTCTTTCGGGTCTTCTACGCCGGTCGCATAAAAGCTTAAGTAGTTCGGGTCTTTTTTAGCATCAAACTCTACGGGTTTCGATTTATCTAACCGCACGGCTACGTGAACAAATTTGCCGGGTAATGCTTTGGCATCGGCTATTGTTTCATAAGTAGAACCTGTATTTAGCATGCTGATTAAAACAGCAATAGAAGCGGCAATAAAAACAAGAAGAATAATGTGTGTCTTTTTCATGTTTATATTTTTTATCTCTTTTTATTTGTCATATGCCTGCCTGTTGGCAGACAGGGAATTTCACATAAAAAATTTCATCGCAGTTTGAATAAAATTGCTCGAAATTTTTTACGCTGCATTTCATAATCCACTGTTTACTGGGCGCAAAGTTACGCTAAAATGAATTGATTTGAAATGTTTGTCGATTTTGGAATAAAAGATTTTAACCGAATAAAATCTAAAGCGGTTCTTTTGGCATTAATGCAGCAATATTTATATTTAATTCTTTGCAAATAAGAAAAACAGTGTAAATGGTTGGCGTAATAGTCCCGTTTTCTATGCGATGAATATATTGCCGGTCTTTTAAGCACATCCGTGCCAATTCACTTTGGCTAATAGATAGCTTTTCTTTTTCTTTCTTTAATTGTTCGCCAAATTTTTTACTAAATACACTTTTCTGCATTGACATGCAAAGTGGATAAACTGTGTAAAAAACATGTCATAATATAATATGACGTTTATTTATAGTTACAACTATGGAAACTGTTTTGCAGTTAAATAATATCAACCAAATAAACTAACTACCATGAATAGATATAGGTTTTTCTCACCTTTTGCAACACTTACTACCATTTTGATTGTCTGTGTATTGGCGGCTGTGGTGGTAAACGGCTGCCGCAAAACAGATAAACTCATGCAACCACCCATAACCGGAAATACTAACAATAACGTAGAACAAAGATTCTTCAATGAACACCGCTCGGCAGATACTACCGAAGCAGCACTGGTTAGTTTTATAAAAAGAAAAAATGAAAAGCAACACTTTGTTGCCACCACCGTGAGCCGGATTGGATATCCGAGATGGGATAAAATGATTGCCATTTCGCAAAATAGAAATGCACTCAATCGGAACGAATCAGGAGATAGTGTTACGTTTTCTTATGTCCCTTATGTAAATGACTCTCAGAATTATGTAAATGCAGCAATGATTATTGCATCCTCGGCTACCGATACGAGTTTCGGTTATATTTGTGATTGGCAGTATAAAGATAGTTCTGCTACCGGGGTTAGTTCTCGAAAAACTGCCCTGTTCTTAATGCAATTAGACAAAGCTGTTTTTGGTGAACGAATATATCAAATTACAGATAAATCGTTGTTTGGTGATAGTGTTGGATTTGTGAAAATTGAAAGTAATTTTGATACACTTACTACTACTTATGGACGAATAACTACATATACCCCTCTTACGCTAACACTTTGTTGGATTCAGTTTGTTCCACCTCATGATGGTCAGGTAGTTGGCTGCTGGCCAAACGATCCTGACTGTACTGGATGGATAGAGGAATTGGTTTGTGCAGATTTTAGTGAGCCATTTGGTGAAGGTATTGGAGGAGAGCCAGGTGGTGGTGGCTCGGGAGGTAGCGGAGGTTCAGGCGGTGGCGGCGGATCCACCGGCGGCGGGGGTGGTTCGCATGGAGGAGGTGGAGGCACCGGCAGTGGCGCCCCGCCAAGTTGTACACCTACACAAGCCAACAATAATTGTGGAAGCGGTTGGGTGGTTCTTCCTATTTTAGAAACTTCACCTTTACTAAATCAGCAATTAAAAGCATGGGATGACAGTATTATTATTGATTATACTGTAAGGCCTTGCATTGATTCAATTATCAATAAGATAAGAGACGTTGATTCTGGAACTATAGCTAAATTAATAATGAATCTTTCAGGAAATCTTCCGGGGTTTAATTGGGAAATTCGTGAACAAGATACTGCATATGGGGATAATTCTACTGCTAATGCAATTACGGCGTATGAAAATATTCCGTTCATGCACTCTGTATCTTATTTAATCAAATCGAACATAAGGAATGCTACAAATATTTCTATGGCGAGAACTATTATTCACGAATCAGTTCATGCATTTTTATATGCTTATTTTTATAATGCGTCTGATATCTCAAGTGCTACAAGAGATAGTATACTAGGCTTATCATATGATAAAATATTGAAGGAGTTTGTAAAACATAAATACAATGTTAATGATCAGAGCTATATTCATAATTTGATAGTTGAAGGTTTTCATAATGATATTAAAGATATATTGAAGCAATTATGTCCAATATTTAACATAAATTTAAACCAATATGACTTAGAAGAGTATTGTAGTGATATGGCATGGGGCGGATTATTTCAAACCGACTTGTTCAAGTCTTTAAGCCTAACTGAAAAAATAAGAATTACTAATAGGTTAAATGCGGAATTACATGATACAACTATTTATGACAATGGTATTACAGTAGAACCGTTAGGGGAAAAAGCATGCAACTAAAAATAAATTTTATGAAACCAATTTTAGTTATTATATCTTTTCTTTACGCTGCAAGTTTGCGTTGTCAGATTAAGTTTCCTGAAAAAATTAATTATGAAAACAAAGGAACTTATTTAATACACCTAGGTAATAATTGGGTTTTACCGGAAGACTCTGCAACAATTTTCATTCGCATTTATGGAATTTCAGAACATGGCTGCGAAGTGATAGATAAGGGGTCTGTTTATATTAGGGATAGAAAAATTGAATTAACCGATGAGAATAGGTTTGAGAAAGAATGGTTTATTCCAATAGAACCGGGTGAATTCGAAATAACAGTTAAAACTCCTTATAGTTTCTTCGTTCCGCTAACCACAAAAAAACTTAAATTTTTAAAAGGCAACTATTACCATATTACATTTTTTCTATTAACTAAATATAGTTTTAAGGAATAAATAAAAAGCGGCAGCGGTCTTTAAAAACTGATACGTTTATAATGCCCCCGAAATTAAGACAGATGTTTAAGATAGGATTTTTAATCTTAAATTATTTTATTTTTGGGAAAAAGGCAGACTACAGTTGGTATTGTAGTAGGGTGGGCTTCTAAATGTTGCTTAAAATCAGCTCCAGCTAATTAAATTAGTAATAATATGAATTTGAAAAACATCTTTATATTTTACATTTTTATAATTATTCCTTTTGGTGCAATATTTATTTTGTTTCGGCAAAACTTGGTAAGTGGTACTTTATTTTTATTGAGCCTTTTAATATATGCGTTAATATATCGCCCCTTACTCTCAGGAATCAGGCTTATTCAATCCGGTAAAATCAACAAAAAACAATTGTGGCATAAATATATTCCCGGCTGGAACTCCCGTTTCTTCTTCTTTCTTTTTTTTGGTATTTCAAAGTAATCCATCCGGCAAGGATTTTCTGCATTCCGATTCGATGGTAGTAAAGGCAAAATGCATAACTGATTTTGCCCTTATCTTTGCAATCAAATTATTAATAGACAGTATATGAATTTTCAGTTGTCAGAAGAACAGTTAATGATACAGCAAGCTGCTAGGGATTTTGCACAAAATGATTGCCTGTCCGGCGTTATAGAAAGAGACGAAAAACAGGAATTTCCGAAAGAACAAATAAAAAAACTGGCCGAACTTGGTTTTCTCGGTATGATGGTGGACACAAAATACGGTGGCGCCGGTATGGATACCATTAGTTATGTGCTGGCGATGGAAGAAATCAGTAAAGTAGATGCCAGTGTGAGTGTAGTTGTGAGTGTCAATAATAGTTTGGTTTGTTACGGCTTGCAGGCTTTTGGCAATGAAGAACAGAAACAAAAATACCTGACGCCATTGGCCAAAGGCATGAAAGACGGCGAATTATATATCGGTGCATTTATGTTGAGTGAGCCGGAAGCCGGCAGCGATGCCACATCGCAAAAAACAACGGCGGAAGATAAAGGTGACTATTATTTATTGAACGGTACCAAAAACTGGATTACCAACGGCGGTACAGCCTCGGTTTACCTCGTTATGGCACAAACCGACGTGTCAAAAGGATCGAGAGGCATCAATTGCTTGATAGTAGAAAAAGACTGGCCGGGCGTTGTGGTAGCCGCCAAAGAAAATAAATTGGGTATTCGTGGCAGCGATACACATACGGTAATGTTTACCGATGTAAAAGTGCCCAAGGAAAACAGGATTGGTGAAGATGGGTTTGGCTTTAAATTCGCCATGAAAACATTGGCCGGCGGCCGAATCGGTATTGCATCGCAGGCATTGGGTATCGCCAGCGGTGCTTATGAACTGGCCAAAGAATATGCGAAAACAAGAAAAGCTTTTGGTACTGAAATCATGAATCACCAAGCGATTGCTTTCAAGCTGGCCGATATGGCTACTCGTATAGAAGCCGCCAGGTTGCTTTGTCTCAAAGCTGCCTGGGAAAAAGACCAGCACAAAAATTATACTTTGAGTTCATCTATGGCGAAAGTCTATTCTTCAGAAACGGCCATGTGGACAGCCATCGAAGCGGTACAAGTGCACGGTGGATATGGTTTTGTAAAAGAATATCACGTGGAAAGATTGATGCGTGATGCAAAAATTACCCAGATATATGAAGGCACCAGTGAGGTGCAAAGAATCGTTATCAGCAGGAGCATATTAAAATGAACTTAACATATTTACATAACAGCCATAAACCTTACCCTGTTTATGGCTTTTTTATTTTGAAAAAAAGTGGCAGTTAACAAAGAAGCATATCAGCAAATACAATCGTTCTTACAAGAAAAAAATGTGCAATTGGTGGCCGTTTCTAAAACTAAACCCGTAGAAGAAATAGCAGCTTTATACCAACTCGGGCAGCGGGATTTTGGCGAAAACTATGTGCAGGAAATGGTCGGCAAATCAAAAATGCTTCCTTCGGATGTCCGCTGGCATTTTATTGGTCATTTACAAACTAATAAAGTAAAGTTAATAGCCTCATTTGTGCAACTTATTCATGGTGTCGATAGTCTGAAACTATTGAAAGAGATTAACAAACAGGCGGCGAAAGCTGGCAGGGTGATTGATTGTTTGTTGCAGGTGCATATAGCTACTGAAGAAACCAAATTTGGACTTGACAAAGAAGAAGTAGAACAAATAATGTCAACGCTGAAAACAATGCCTTTGTCAAATGTCAACATTCGGGGATTGATGGGTATGGCGAGCCTGACGGCTGATGAAAGGCAAATCAAGAAAGAATTTGACGATTTGAAATCCTTATTTGATAGCGTTGAAGGAGTTGATATATTATCGATGGGAATGAGTGGCGATTATCAGATAGCCATCGGTTCGGGGAGCAATATGGTGCGGATTGGAAGCCTGCTTTTTGGCCAAAGGGATAAAAAATAATGGGCACATTTTGATATATGTAGATAATTCTATGTAATTTTTCTCTTAAATAAACCTTATGCGATTTAAATTCATTCTTTTTTTACTCTTGTTCGGTACTGCGGTGCAGGCGCAGGAAGAAAGAGATACTACGCTAAGAACATGTCCTATTTCTATTACGGATACCGTAAGTAATAATAATTATTTCATTGCCGCTCTTCCTTCTATTTTGAAAGTGTATAGGGTAAAGGGAAAATTAACTGTGGCAGTAGAACAGCGGAGCCAATATTTTTCTTTGTATTTCCATGCCAAAAATTTGAAAAGCGGAACCTATAAATTCAAACCCGGCTCCAGGAAGAACAAAGAAATTGAAGGAATATATTCTTTCAAATCAGGTGAACAAGCGTCCTATATTTCTGTTTCAGAAGGAACAGTAGAAGTGTCTTTTGATAGCGATAAAAAACTTTGGCATTTAAGAATAGATGGTTTGATTGCCAATCTCGTACAACGGCATGTTTCTTACTTCAAAGCCTACGGGGATTTATATTTGAAAGATTAGCCGCATTAAATTACCCACCTCGTTGTGAACCGGTAACAGATTGTTTACTGGCGAAATTGGCCGATTTATTTTTGACATTCAATTTACCGGTTTTATTGGCTACAAGATTTTTCTTCTTCGAAGATTGTTTCTTCCCTTTTTTGTTTGATTGATTTAATAAAGACATAGGTTTTAATTGAAAGCTAAAGATAAAAACTTCTTGAATGGATAAAAATTTTCGAGGAGTTTTTTACAATCCTTTAACCTGTTAAATTTGATTAGTCTTTGAAAACAATGCCGGCCATAATTTTCCTGCCGATATCAGCAAATGAATTGGTGACTGCATTCCGGGAAAAGGTTGCGGTGTAGAGTCTTTTTTTATAAAAGCAAAACCATTGAACAATCCGTACTTTTTGTTGACTGTTTTTTTTCGGAAAACCGGTAATAATAATTTCCAATGCGTCCTGCCCGTTCCAGGTAAAGAATTTTTTGCTTTCAAGCGTCGCTTTATTCAATACAGAACTAAAATCGGCAGTTACGGTAGGCAAAATATCCTGAATTTTCAAGGAGTCGAACAGGTCGTTTTCGCGGCTGATAATATTTACATTTTCTAAATAATTATCTTTTGCGTTTTCTTTGGGTGAAGTAAAAAATGTTAAGCCGTCATCTTTTGTTTTTTGTGTCCAGTCGGCAGGATAAGATGCCGAAAAATGGTTGGCATCATTGGCATACGTTTTCCAGGTTTGCGCTGTGGTACAAAACGGTAGTAAAAAAAATCCTGCAATGAATAGTTTTCTCATCCAGTCATAGTCATTTATAATTTGTAAATATAGTTGTTCCAAAGGAAAGGAAGTGGCTTGTGATGTTTATTTTTCAACTACATACAAGAGTGATTCAATAGGGAACAAGTTGCATTCGGCATTTTTCAAAGCAATTATAAAAAAACATCTTCAATCAGGAAATATTCAATTTCGCCATTTGCAGGAATAGTAATGGCTAAAATATCATATTGAATCCACTGATGCCCGGGATGTAAAAAAAGATATTCGTCCGCTGCCCGTTGCAGGTTTTTAAATTTTTTCTTAGTGACACTATCTTCCGGATGCCCGAATGGTGAAGCTTTCCTGGCTTTGATTTCTATGAAATGCAACATTTTCTCCTGCATGGCAATGATATCAATTTCGTAATAAGAATGTCGCCAATTGGTGTGAAGGATGGTATATCCTTTCTTTTTTAACCAGGTTACGGCCAGTGCTTCACCTTCTTTTCCCAATTCATTATGTGCTGCCATGTAGTATCTTTATCGGTAATTTACAAAATATTCATTGTTCAATTTTATGTCGGCAATATTTCCATTAATAGGTGTTGTAAAAAATTATGATTGGGGTGGCCATGATTTTATTCCGTCTTTACTCGGTATAAAAAATGAAAACCAATTACCTTTTGCTGAATATTGGTTAGGCACCCATGCGTTGGGACCATCAACAATTGAATTGCCAAATGGGGATACAAAACCTTTCACCTCTTTGGGAAACTCACTTCCTTTTTTATTGAAAATGCTGGATGTGAAAGAAATGTTGTCCATACAAGTGCATCCTTCATCTGAAGTAGCCGAAAAAGGATTTATGAGAGAGGAAAAAGAAGGTATAGCATTAACGGCTACGAACAGGGTATATAAAGATCGATTCCATAAGCCTGAGTTGATGGTGGCTCTCAGCGATTTTTGGTTGTTGCAAGGATTCAGGCCTGCAAAAGAAATAGCTGCTTTATTAAATGAAATAGATGAGTTTAAAAGTTTAATTCCTGTTTTTGAGAAAGGTGGTGTGCAAGCTTTGTATCGTTTTGTGATGGAAATGCCGCAGGAAAAAGTGGATACCATTTTACAGAAACGGCTGCAGCATTTAGAGGAAAAAGCAGATAGTTTTTCAAAAAATGAGGCTGACTATTGGGTGTTGAAAGCAGCGAACAGGTTTTGTAGTGAAGGGAAAATGGACCGGGGAATTTTTTCCATATATTTTTTCAATTTGGTGCATTTGAAAAAAGGGGAAGCTGTTTTTCAGAATGATGAAATGCCACATGCTTATCTCGAAGGGCAGAATGTAGAAATCATGGCCAATTCAGATAATGTACTAAGAGGCGGCTTAACGAATAAACATATTGATGTGGCTGAATTGCTCAGAAATATAAACTGCCAATCTATCATTCCTGAAAAAACGGCTATCAATTTGGAAAGCGATAGGGAAGAGGTTTTTATAACGCCGGTAAATGAGTTCAAACTCAGTCGGTTCATTTTGCAAAAAGGAGAACAAGTTCATTTAAAAACAGATGCCATAACCATTTTCCTATTAACGGAAGGACGTATTGAAATAACAGATGCAACATCAAATTTTTTATTGGAACAAGGTCATCTTTCTGTAGTGGTTTTGCCCGGCCGGGACATTCAGATATCGGCAAAAGAGAATGCCATAGTTTTTAAAGCAACATGCGGCCATTTCACAGTTGAATAAATGTGGAAAATGGTTTATCCCAAATTGATTATTTTTGCAGCTGTATCATTTAAAATTTGAGAAAATGAAAATCAATAAAAATATTCTTATTCTTAGTATTGTATTGGTGGTTTTGGCCACGGCCTGCAAATATTTTTTCGGTCCCAATCCGACGATGTCAGGCTTTTCGCCCATCATTGCTATTGCATTATTTGCCGGTTTTATCATTCAACAAAAAGATAGGTCATTTGTTCTGCCACTGTTGGCTTTGTTGCTGAGTGATGTCATCATCCAGGGTTTATATTTAAGTGGAAATTTTGAATATGCCGGATTTTACAGTGGCCAATGGAAAAATTATTTACTGCTTTTGGCAGCCGTTTTAATTGGCTGGCAGTTAAAAGGCAAAAAACTTTCGGGTATTTTAACAGGTGCAATCATAGCGCCGGTTGTATTTTTTCTCGCATCCAATACTCTTGTTTGGATGTCTGTCAATGAAATCGTTTATGCAAAATCTTTTGCGGGTTGGCTCACTTCTTTGGAAGCCGGTTTGCCCTTTTTTAGAAATTCATTAATTGCTACAATGGTTTTCCTGCCGGTGATTTTAGTAGCGTATAATTATTTAACTCGTAGGAGAATGGTACTTACGTTGGCCTGATTTTTTTAGCAATCATAAAATAAATTTGTTCCCGGTATTCTATCGGGAACTTTTTTTTAGCTTAGTCTGTAAAGCCAAAAAATTATTCTCCGGTGTAGCCTACGTCTTTCAATAAAGTATGTTGGTGACTGTCGGCTGCTGCTGTGGCCAGTTCATCGCAGCGGTTATTCCATGGATTTTCGGCATGGCCTTTTACCCATTTGAAATGAATAGTATGCGGAGCGGATAATTGGGCATATAATTTCCATAGGTCGGCATTTTTTTTCCCGCCTTTAAAATTTGTAGCCAGCCATTTTTGTAACCATCCTTCTTTGATGGCTTTTACAACATATTGGCTGTCGGAGTAAACTGTAATATGCAATCCTTTTTTTTTGAGGGCCTGCAATCCTGCAATGACTGCCATCAACTCCATGCGATTATTAGTAGTGTGTTGAAATCCTTGTGCCAATTCTTTCCGGTGTTTACCACTCATTAAAATCACACCATATCCACCGGGGCCGGGATTGCCTCTAGAAGAACCATCAGTGTACATAGTGATTTCTGTTTTCATGACAGCATGTTTCATTTGCATTATACCTGGAAAACACCCGTTTTCAATTCTCTCATTTCAGGATTATGATTTGCCGCTGCAATGCCTTCGGCAATTACCTGGCGGGTGTCTGAAGGGTCTATAATTGCATCAACCCAGATCCGGGCAGCGGCATAATAAGGAGATGTTTGTTTGTCGTAACGGTTTTTGATTTTATCGAATAATTCTTTTTCTGCTTCCGGTGTAATTTCTTTGCCTTCTTTCTTCAGGGATGCCATTTCGATTTGTAACAATACTTTGGCAGCAGCTTCGCCACCCATTACAGCAATTTTGGCCGAAGGCCAGGCATAAATAAACCGGGGATCATAAGCTTTGCCGCACATCGCATAGTTACCGGCACCATAACTGTTACCAATGATAATGGTGATTTTTGGTACAACAGAATTGGCTACGGCATTTACCAATTTTGCACCGTCTTTGATAATACCACTATGTTCACTACGACTGCCCACCATAAATCCGGTTACATCCTGCAGAAATACCAATGGGATTTTCTTTTGATTGCAATTTAAAATAAAACGAGCCGCTTTATCTGCACTATCATTATAAATTACACCGCCGAGTTGCATTTCTCCACCACCCGGGCCCGATGCTGTTTTGGCCGTTTTCACTATCAAACGCTGATTGGCTACGATACCGACTGCCCAACCTTCAATTCTCGCATAACCGCAAACGATAGTCTTGCCATAGTCTTGTTTGAATTCTTGAAATGAAGTTTTATTCTCGTCATCTTCAGATTTATCTACAATTCTTTCAATTAGTTCCACAACGTCGTATTGGCCACCATCTTGTGGAAATAATCCATACAATTCTTCCGGGTTTTTTAAAGGCGCCAATGGTTGGCTTCTGTCGAATCCGGCTGTAGGTGTATCGCCGAGCATACTCATCAGTTTTTTAATATGGTTCATACATTCCTGCTCGGTATCAAATTTATAATCGGCAATACCACTGATGGAAGTGTGGGTACTAGCGCCACCTAAGGTTTCATGATCTACATTTTCGCCAATGGCAGCTTTTACAAGATAAGGACCGGCAAGATAAATGGAACCTTTTCCTTCTACCATCAATGTTTCATCGCTCATAATGGGTAAGTAAGCACCGCCGGCCACACAAGGGCCCATTACAGCGGCAATTTGAGTAATGCCCATTGCACTCATCACTGCGTTGTTTCGAAAAATGCGGCCGAAATGTTCTTTATCAGGAAATATTTCATCTTGCATGGGAAGAAAAACGCCGGCACTGTCAACGAGGTAAATAATGGGCAAATGATTTTCCATCGCCATTTCCTGAAGCCGTAAATTTTTCTTTCCGGTGATGGGAAACCAAGCGCCGGCTTTTACAGTTTGGTCATTGGCCATAATAATGCATTGCCTGCCATTTACATAACCAATACCTGCCACTGTACCACCGGCAGGGCAACCGCCTTGTGCTGCATACATTTCATATCCGGCAAAGGCGCCAATTTCTATAAAAGGTTTGTTTTTATCTATCAAATAATCAATTCGTTCTCTCGGTGTCAATTTCTCTTGTTGATGTTGCTTCGCAATTGCTTTTGTACCACCGCCTTTATAAATGATGTCGAGTTTCTGCTGCATGTCACTAAGACTTTGCTTCATGACATCTTCGTTTTTATTAAATGCTAAATCCATAGTATCAATGCTTGTAAAGCAAAGATAAGAATTGACATGTTGACCAACGTTACATTGAAATGTTTAGCATGTAGAATCCAACCTTCTACATAACTATTCTGCCAATTGTACATTTTTCTTCATGCAAGATTTTACGAATCTTGTAGTTTAAAGTATTATCACAACCAAAATTATAAACGATGAAAACTTATTTATCTCTTTTATTGATGTTAATACCGTTTTGGGGCTTTACGCAATATGATTATGAACCTTCCGCCGAACATCCATTTGGATTGCCCAATCCCAAAGCGCCGGAGCAAATAAATGATTTTCAACCGATGATTGGAATTTGTGATTGTATGTCAACTACACGCAATAAAGATCAAACATGGAATGAATCGATTCCCATGACCTGGACTTTCAAATACATTATGAATGGCACGGCCGTGCAGGATGAAACTTTAAAATCTGACGGCCTTCATTCAGGAAGCCTGCGGCAATACAATGCAGACAGTGCCAAATGGTATGTGCATTATTATGCTTCTGCCAGTGCGAATGCCAGCTTGCCGACTTGGTGGGGCGGAAAAAAAGGAGATAAGATCATTTTATATAAAGATCAAACGGCGCCTAATGGTACGCCGGGATTTTATCGGTTGAGTTTTTATGATTTATCTGATAATGGTTTTAAATGGATTGGTGAATGGGTGAGTAAAGATGAAAGTTTTGTGTTTCCCACCTGGAAAATCGAATGCACGAAAAGAAAATAAAAAAATGTCCTGCCGGAAAAGCAGGACATTCATAGCATTAACAATAATTTTTTCGGAGCTGTAGGGCAAATCCACTATACCAATCCACTGCTTCCCCGTATTGTCCTTTTTTTATCATAGCCACTGCCGGTTGAATCATTTTTCTAAAAAGATAATCATAGATTTCTTTCCTGTTTTCAAATTGATTGAGAGCCGATACGACAGATGGGCCCAATGTTTCATATTCTTGTAATAAAGTTTTTCCTTTTTCATTCTTACGCATGTAATTTTCACGGAGAAAACGTAATGTCGTCAGTTCATCGCAATCATCGGCCATATTTCTTTCGTGGACACAGGCTGTAGTAATAAAACAATAACTATCGCTACTGCTCGGACTCAGGTAATTTAATCTGGCCAGTGTATTTTCATCTTTATTGAGAATCCTTACGGATGAATTGCGTATTATTTTGAATGTTGGATTTTTTGGTAATTCTTTCGGCCATTCTATATCGCCATCAATTCTTTTGGCATTTTTGGTTTCTACTATCCAAACAGCACTGTCATTTTTATCTTGCTCAACACTTTTTATTGTAAAATTATATTTAAAAGCCAATTCCAATGAATTAGCGTTGTTATCTTTTGATTGGTAATACTTGCAGGTAAGAACAATGATTTTATCACTTTCGGGTGCCTGGTCAAATCCGCTGAGGGCTGAATGATAAAGGTCTATTTCAAATTTACCGAGTGTAATATTCTTATCCGGGTAATTGTATTTTGAATACACATAATAGTGGTCAAATGTTTTTTGATGTTTTTTCAATTTCGCCAGTGGCAATCCGGCCAGGGCAACAGACATGGCAGCCGATTTGCTTAAAAAATCTTTTCTGTTCATAGTTTTAAATTTTTATTGAAGTTAGCAAGTTAAAGAAGTGAAAAGATACCCAAATGATGGTATTTTCAATTCCATGTTTGACAAAAGAAATCATAAAAAAAGTCCCGCTTTTTGAGCAGGACTTTTAATTGATTTTTTAATCACAGATTAATAGAACAATTTCATTTCTACACGACGGTTCTTTTGTTTACCAGCGGCAGTTTTATTAGAAGCAATGGGTTGGCTTTCACCAAATCCTTCACTGACTAATCTGCTTTCGTCGATGCCTTTGCTAACAAGGTATTTTTTAACGGAAGCTGCACGGCCATCACTCAATTTCAGATTGAATGCATCGGAGCCATCGCTATCGGTATGTCCATCTATTTTCAATTTAACACTCTTATTTTCATTCAGAATCTTAATGACATCATTCAATGCTGCATAAGAAGCTGAACGCAATTTTGTGCTGTTTGTGTTGAAGTAAATTTTCTTAGCAGCATATTCTACCCGCTTGGTTACTTCTTCTGTAATTTCAGGGCAACCTTGTTGAGAAGCTACACCTGCTACGTCAGGACATTTGTCTTTATCGTCAGGAATACCATCTTTATCTCTGTCCGGAACTGGGCAGCCATCGTATTCAGGAACACCTGGTACAGTCGGGCATTTATCTTCTTCGTCATTGATGCCATCTTTGTCTGTATCAGGAATAGGACAACCTTGGTATTTAGCAATTCCCGGAACGGTCGGGCATTTATCTTCTTCGTCATTGATGCCATCTTTATCAGTATCCGGAATAGGGCAACCATTGTATTTGGCTACGCCCGGTACATCAGGGCATTTATCATCTTTATCCAAAATGCCGTCACCATCAGAATCTTTTGGTGGCGGTGGCGGAGGCGGCGGTGGAGGAGGAACTATTTTTTTCTTTTTCCAAAAATCAAATAACCTCACTTTAATACCGGCCAGGATATTTTGATTGTTCAATTTATACGGCCTGGCTGAATTGGCAATATAGTTGACGGTCGTAAATCCATATACATAACGGCCAAAAGCGGATACCCTTGCGTTGGGCAAAATTTCTATACCTGCAGTAGCTCCTACACTATGGCCCTGGATATCGTCTCTTTTAAAATTGCCGTTATAATCTCTGACAGCTGTACGAAAATCCAATTGGATACCCACAGGGAATGCCACATATTTACCGGCGTGTATTTTTAATAATAATGGAACGCCTACATAATTGATTTTACCATCAAAGTCTGTAGAAGAACCGGTTTGTGGGTTCATTCTGTCACTGAAAAATACCAGTTGCGGCTCGAATGAAAACCTTTGACTAATGGGAACATTTACCCAAAATCCAAACAGTCCGTCGGACTTAAAATGATACTCTACGCCGGCAGGTCCCGATCCTGTTCCTTTCGCATTGAATTGCGCTAAGTTGACCGCTCCGTTAAATCCGGCAGTAACATGTGGTTTGGACTTATCAAAATCTTGTGCGTTGATCGATGAGAAAAGAAACAACGCAGCAGAAAATAAAGAAAGCACTTTTTTCATGTTGATTTGTTTTGGTGTGTTAATGATAGAAAGTTAATTGTTTTTATAGATTTTAAAACATATTTTTTTCTGTGAGTCTTTGCAAATGTAAATGAGAAAAGCTTTTAAAGTCCTCAGAATCAGGTTTTTTTTCAAAAATGTGCAGAAAATCTGAATGATTCTATCCCCGGCTCTTTCATTTTGTTTTTGACCAACCCATCCAAGATGCATTTTCGGTAAAATCGTTGCATTCTCGGTTAGGCATACTGTTAGCCAATAGCCGTTTGAGAGGTTTGGTAAAATGATAATTCCACAGCATTTGATTCTGCAAAAAATCCATACCTTACTGCACTATTTTTACAAGTTTTTAAAAAAATGACCATGTTGCGACGTATCTTCCTGTTTTCTTTCACCATTCTACCATTTATGCTTTCAGCCCAATCGTATAAAAAACTACATTTCAAATCGATGGTGGTAGATACACATAATGATATTTTGAGCAAAGCAGTTGAAAACGGAATTGTCATCGACGCTGACCTGACCGGGAAAACTCATTCTGATCTGAACCGGTTTTTAAAAGGCGGTATTGATGTGCAGGTGTTTTCTGTTTGGTGCGATGGCGAAAGGAAAGAACCTTTTAATTGGGCCAACCGTGAAATGGATTCATTGGATGCTGTCATTCAAAGAAATCCCGATAAAATAGTAAAAACAGGTACTCCTGAAGAACTACGGCAAGCCGTAAAAAACCATAAACTGGCTGCCATGTTCGGCGTGGAAGGTGGCCACATGATTGAAAATAACCTCGATAACTTGAATAAATTTTTCGATAGAGGCACTCGTTATATGACCTTGACCTGGAATAATTCAACCGATTGGGCTACTTCGGCAGAAGACGAAACCCAACATGCCGCTAACTTGAAACATAAAGGGTTGACCGATTTTGGCCGACAGGTGATTCAAAGAATGAATAAACTCGGTATGATGGTGGACCTGAGCCATGTCGGCGAACAGACTTTTTATGATGCCATTGCTGCGTCCACGAAACCCATCATCGTTTCACATAGTTGCGTATATAATATTTGCCCCGTGTCGAGAAATTTAAAAGATGCACAAATAAAAGCCGTTCAGCAAAATGGAGGCGTCATTGATTTGAATTTTTTCTCCGGCTTTGTTGATAGTAATTATAATAAACACCAAGATGAGTTTTTACAAAGGCATAAAGCCGAAATGGATTCTTTACTGCAAATCAAACCGGATAAATATTATGCCTACGATATTCTTTTTTCTAAATATGCCGATGAAGTGGAAGCGATGCGTCCGCCACTGTCATTGCTGATAGATCATTTGGACTATATAGTTAATTTGATAGGGGTTGATTATGTTGGCCTCGGCAGCGATTTTGACGGTATCAATTCTTCACCGAAAGAACTGAATGATGTTACTGATATGCCTTTAATAACCAAAGAATTGAAAAAAAGAGGCTATTCAAAAAAAGAGATAAAGAAAATTTTAGGTGGCAATTTTATGCGAGTATTTGAAGCCAATATGTCCGGGTTGTAAATTTTGTATTTGTAAAAAACCATTCCGATGGTAAAAGAAGGTTCAGTTCCCGAATAACTTGAATACTTATATATTTTAGTAACTTGCAATTTTTGTTTCGCTACCCATAAGTAGAATCAACCAATGCCAAAAATTGCCCACCAGTTAGCTGCTATAATATTTGCAGATGTTGTCGGTTATACCGCCATGATGCAAAAAGACGAAAATGATGCGGTAGAAAAAATCACTCGTTTCCGACAATCCATCGAATCCATAACTGAAGAGTTGAATGGTAAGATCGTCCAATACTATGGTGATGGGGCTTTATTATTATTTCATAGCGCCACCGATGCGGTTGAGAGTGCCAAAGCACTTCAAATTGAAATTCACGAACCACCTATCATTCCCGTTCGTATTGGTATTCACATGGGCGATGTTTTGCTACAAGATGAAAATGTATTCGGCGATGTGGTGAATATTGCTTCCCGCATTCAGGCACAGGCACCTCCGGGTGGTATTTTTATTTCAGCCATGGTGTACCAAAATATTGCCAATAAAAAAGGGTTGGAAGCCAATTTTGTAAAAGAAGAAAAATTGAAAAATGTCTCTGATCCGGTTGGTATTTATGAAGTGCTGACACATTTGCAACCGTTGGTAAAACCTGCGGCGATTACAAAAGCCGTTTCAAAAACGATAGAAGAAAATAGCATTGCTGTTTTGCCTTTCAATAATTTGAGCAGCCACCAGGAGCAGGAATATTTTAGCGATGGCCTAACGGAAGACATCATCACACAGCTTTCAAAGATTGGTTCATTAAAAGTTATTTCCCGCACTTCGGTGATGCAGTATAAAACACAACCCAAACCCGTAAAACAAATCGGAAAGGAATTAGGTGTCGCATATATTTTGGAAGGCAGTGTACAACGAAGTACCGATACTGTTCGCATTACCGCACAGTTGATCAATGCCACAACGGATGAGCATATCTGGGCTGATTCTTACGACCAGCCATTAAAAGATATTTTTTCCATTCAGCGGGAAGTGGCTTTGTCAATTGCTACTGTGTTGAATAAAAAATTGTCGAAGAAAGAAAGTAAAAACCTGGCGGCTACACCTACAGCCGATATGCAAGCCTATGATTTGTACCTGCGGGGCAAATTTTTATTGGACAAAAGAAATAAAACGGACTTGCTGATTGCCCGTGAACTTTTTCAACAAGCCATCAAAAAAGATACAGCCTTTGTATTGGCTTATGCCGGCCTGGCTCATTCTTATTTGCTTTCATCTTTTCGGGGCTATGAAGATCCGGCGAAAATGTTGCCGTTGGCTAAAAAGCAAATAGATAAAGCCATGGAAATTGATGGGAATGCAGGAGAAATATTTGCAGCATTGGGATATTGGCATCACCAGATGTTTCAGTGGAAAGCAGCAGAAAAAGCTTACCGGAAAGCCATTCAATTAAATGAAAGTCAATCCAACGTTTATCTCTGGTTAGCCATTTTATTAGAAGGAAAGGGTGAAAAAGAACAAGCAGCAGCAATGTATGAAAAAGGAATTGCCCTGAATCCTGAGTGGGATTACCTGATGCAAAACCATGTAATTTTTCTGGCGAATACGGGTTACCGTGAGGAAGCCATTGCTTTGCAAAATAAACTCATTGATAAAGCCACACTGGACCTTGCTGTCAAAAAAGAAAGATATGCCAACCTTTCCAGGTTGTACTGGTCTTTCAATGAGAAAGAAGAAGCCATTCGCTATGCCAAAAAAGCCAAAGACAATGGGTTGATTCAATTTTTTTCCGAAGGAGATAATTCAATATTAGAAAATGCAGAAAATGAAAAATTCAATGTATTGAAAAAATCGGGCGCCTATGTTTCTTCACTTTGGCAGGGCATCGCTTTTGCCAAAGCCGGTGCCAAAGACAAAGCATTACAATGTTTCTGGGAAGCCATTGATAAAAAAGAACCCGGTATCAGCTATTTACTCATCGGACAATATGAATATTTGAATCTTAAATATTTGAATTTTATTAAATTAAGGAGAATGATTAAAACTTTGATTCAGTATTAAAAATAATCCTGTTGCATGTCAATATCACTAACATATCCTTAATTTAGCCACATAAGATTATAAAAATTTGCTACAAATGAATGAAGCTGTCAGGGAATTACAACCCATTACTTTATGGAACTATTTTGCCGACCTGAATGCCGTACCAAGGCCATCCAAAAAAGAAGAAAGAGCTATACAGTTTATCCAAACTTTTGGCGAAGGATTGGGATTACCTACCGAAATTGATAAGGTCGGGAATGTTGTAATCAGGAAACCCGCCACAAAAGGATATGAAAATAAAGCCACAGTTGTTTTGCAAAGTCACCTCGATATGGTACATCAGAAAAATGCAGACGTCGATTTTGATTTTGCAACCCAAGGTATTCAAATGCAAGTAGATGGCGATTGGGTCAAAGCCAAGGGAACAACCTTGGGTGCCGATAATGGCATTGGCGTAGCCACTATCATGGCCATTCTCGTATCCACCGATATTGAACATCCGCCACTGGAAGCCCTTTTTACCATAGATGAAGAAACCGGTATGACCGGCGCCAAAGGATTGTCAGCCGATTTACTGAAAGGAAAATATTTACTCAATCTCGATACGGAAGATGATTACGAATTAACCATTGGTTGTGCCGGCGGCATTGACGTTACTTGCAGTGGGCAATACGAATCAAAAAAAGCAAATGATGTTCAATTTTATCAGTTGATGATAAAAGGTTTAACCGGTGGGCATTCCGGCATGGAAATTCAAAAAGGCCTGGCCAATGTCAACAAACTGATGAATCGATTGCTGGTTGAATTGAGTAGAGAAATAAAAATAGACATCAGTTGTATCAACGGTGGCGGCTTGCGCAATGCTATTCCCCGTGAGTCGGTGGCCATTATTGCCACTGCATCTGCTATGGAAGATTCATTAAAAAATGCTGTAAAGAAATGGGAAGATATCTTCAAGAAAGAATATGCATTTACAGATAAAAATCTGCAAGTGGCATTGGTACCACACACGAAACAGGAATCTTTGTTGGAGGATCAATTCAGGGAAAATTTATTACAGGCTTTGTATGCTTGTCCTAACGGTATTTACCGAATGAATCCGCGGATAAACGAATTGGTGCAAACGTCCAATAATATTGCCAAAGTAACTGTGCAGGATGGAAATTTCTCAATAGGTTGCCTGGGCAGAAGTTCGGTGGATTCCGAAAAAATGGATTTGGTCAATGCCATTCGGGCAGCGTTTGCCGGTTTAAAGGGAACTATTGAATTGTCAGGAGAGTATCCGGGCTGGGAGCCCAAACCCGATGCATCCATCGTTACTATCATGCGCAATTTGTATGAAGAATTATTTAAAGAAAAACCACTGGTCGATGCCGTACATGCCGGTTTGGAATGTGGCATCATTGGTACGCATTACCCCGATATGGAAATGATTTCTTTCGGCCCCAATATTTATGGCGCACATTCTCCCGATGAAAAAGTGCAAATCAGTTCGGTACAAAAATTCTGGAAATATTTATTGGAAGTTTTAAAAAGAATCCCGGAGGCAAAATCCTAAGTTAGTTGTCATCATCCCAACTGATTTTTAGTTTTCGTCGCATCAATTCTTTTGTAGGTGTTCCATTTACATCATATTCTTTCACACCGATGAATAAAATATACAACGGCCCATCCACGTCTTTGAAATTAATGACTTTGCCGGTAGCTACATCGTATAGTTGTTTGATGTATTTTGTACAAACAACTCGTTGGTCGCCAATGCTGACAGGATTACGACTAAAAGAATGCCAGTTCAGGCTGTCATTATAACTCCAATACGACCAGCCGGTTTCGCTGAGGTCCAGTTCTTTATTGGTATTGAAAGTATCGGTTTCTTTGAGTTCCAGTAAATTTAAATAGGAGAAATCCCGAATGGGACTATTTTCTGTATAGCGATAGACTGAATCACGAATGCTGGCAAACACATAAACACCTTGTGCATGATCGAGTAAAACCTGTATTTTGAACTTTTTTTTCTTCAATGATAATTCGGTATCGAAATCATTTAGTTTTACTGAATTTTTCTGAACAACCCGAATGACAATATCCTTTTCCTGTGCAGAAGAAAAAAGAGGAAGGGCAATGAATAATAATAGTATTCTGCTTAGTTTATACATGTTTTGGAATTGCTAACAAATGTAATATTAATCTTTCGAATGATGGTATCATCAGCCGAAAAGTTGCAATCCGTCATTGGGCAACAACTATTTTTGATTTTGTGGAGCTATATTCTGGCAAAGTCTTTGTTAAATTCTGTCAGGACTATATTTTTCCCTACATTCCATACTTAATTTTACGGACAAAATACAATACAAATGAAAAGAAAAATTTTATTACCGGTATTTGCAATTACAGTCGGTCTCATCTTTGGAGCGGTGCAACAACAAGCAGCCGGACAAACAACCAAAAAAGAAAAAAGATTAGTGCGGGATTGCGATGATGCCAAAGAAGATTTTATAGAAAAAGACGGGTTAATGAAAGACCTCTTTACCAATGCGTATGGCTATGTTATTTTCCCGAATGTTGGAAAAGGAGGCATTGGAATTGGAGGAGCTGTTGGCAATGGTATCGTTTACCAGGGAGGCCAAATAATTGGAAAAGCAAAATTGACACAATTAAGTATCGGTTTTCAATTTGGCGGCCAGGCATATCGGGAAGTTATTTTTTTTGAATCCAAAGCAGTTTTGGATCGGTTCAAAGAAGATAAAATAGAATTTTCGGCGCAGGCTTCTGCCGTAGCAGTAGATGAAGGCGCTTCTGCCAATGTGAAATATAATGAAGGCGTTATGATTTTTACGCAACAGAAAGGCGGATTGATGTATGAAGCATCTATTGGCGGACAGAAATTTAATTATTCAGCGTTTTAAATATTCGAACAACTAAAAAACGGGAAGGGGTATTTTGTTACCCCTTTTTTCTGTCATAAGGAATAATTTTGTCCCATTCATCTGCGGCGGAACGGGCTACAAAAGCTACTACCGGTTCGGTATCACTCATGTTAAAAACTTCATGCGGCACACCGGATTGTATAAAAATAAAATCGCCGGCTTCATTTTCCAATGTTTTTTTTAAACCGGGCCCAAATTCATGTCGCACTTTTCCTTCCAGGATATACAGAATTACTTCAAAACCGTCATGGATATGCGCATACGCCACACCACCCGGAGGAATGGTGGCAATATTGGCAGACAAATGTTTTGAACCTACATTTTTGCCCGACATACCTTGTTTGTAATGAATGCCATTCCAGTTTCTACGGGCACCGCCGCCACGAATTGTGAGAATGCCATCATGATCTTCTACGGCATTCAATTCGATGTTGTCATCTACAGGTTTCATATTGTTGATTTCCTGTAAAGTTATTGCATCCAACTTTGTTGGCAATCATTGCAATATTCATAACTGTATTCGATTTTTACTTCGTCAATTTTATATTCTTCCGTTTTTTTAGATAGTAATCCTTTGTCATTGTAAAACAATTCCATTATGAAATTTACCTCGCCGGTATGGTCTTCATTAGTAATTTTATTGATTTGGCCTTTATCATTATAATACCACTTCACTTTTAAAAAAGGGTCTCCGTTATTCGCTGATTCATCTTCAAGTGTGTAAATCCATTCTTCAACAAGGCGGTTATCACCATCGTAAATAAATGTGGATTTGGAAGAAGGTTTGTCGAAACTTTTATCGGTGGGTTCGCCGGTGCTATCC
>JAGQWM010000150.1 GCA_020437365.1 Chitinophagaceae bacterium
CAGGCTTTTGAGTGGACGCACTTTATTTTTGGGCCAAATGGTATTGCATCTCTTTCAAGCAATCCTTATGGGCCTCCAGCTTTTGCAGCATTCTTCTTTTTTATTACTGGCTTCCATGGAACCCACGTTTTTAGCGGGGTTGTTTTAAATTATTTGGTGTATTATAATACTGTTAGAGGGGTATATGAACAAAGAGGTCATTATGATATGGTTGAAAAAGTGGGATTATACTGGCACTTTGTGGACCTGGTTTGGGTATTTGTGTTTACCTTCTTTTACCTTGTTTAATGTTGAATTAGAAAAAAATTGATTATGTCAACTGAAGAGAATAATAGCATAATAGCTCAACCTTTGGAAAAAGGTAAAATAAGACAAATCTTGAAGGTTACGCTTATATTGTTGATTGTAACAATAATAGAGTTTATAGTGGCTTTTACAATGGAAGCAGGTGGTCTTAGAACATCATTCTTTGTACTTATGACTTTTGTAAAAGCCTTCTATATAGTGTCTGAGTTTATGCACCTTGGGCATGAAGTAAAGGCCTTAATCTGGACGGTTGTTACTCCTGTT
>JAGQWM010000151.1 GCA_020437365.1 Chitinophagaceae bacterium
ATTTATTGAAATCTGCTATTGCACACCATAGGTTTGTTTGGGTTCACCCTTTTAGTAATGGCAATGGAAGAACAGTAAGGTTATTTACGTATGCTATGCTAATAAAAAATGGCTTTAATGTAAATATTGGTAGGATTATTAATCCAACAGCTATATTTTGTAACAATAGAAATGAATATTATGATAAATTATCTAAAGCAGATTTGGGAACAGAAGAAGGTATTTTGGAATGGAGCGAATACGTATTAAATGGACTAAAAGAAGAAATTGAAAAAATTGATAAACTTTCAGATTATCAATTCTTAAAAACAGAGATACTTTTGCCTTCAATAAACTTTTCTTTAAATCGTAAAATTATTACAGATATAGAAGCAAAAATTTTAAAAGAAACTATTGATAAACAAGTTATCCAAAATTCAGATTTAGAAAAATTCTTTAAGAATAAAGCAAAATCTGAAATTTCTAGACAAATTAAGAAACTTATTGAAAAGAAAATGCTTGTGCCAGAAGGAGATTCTGTTAGAAAATATATTTTAAGATTTGATAATAATTATTTACTT
>JAGQWM010000152.1 GCA_020437365.1 Chitinophagaceae bacterium
AGAAATACGGCCTTGCAACTTTATGCATTGGTGGCGGTGAAGCTGTGGCTGTTATAGTGGAGATATTATGATTTCTAAAATTGTCAAAAACGCAGAGGAGGCCGTTCAAGGTGTCAAAGATGATATGACTCTTATTTTCGGACGGTTTGGCCTGTGTGGAATTCCCGAAAATTCAATACGTGCTTTGCGCCATCTCGGTGCAAAAAATTTAACCTGTGTTTCAAACAATGCCGGTGTAGATGATTTTGGTTTAGGACTACTTCTGCAAACTCGACAAATAAAAAAGATGATTTCCAGTTATGTGGGAGAAAATGAATTATTTGAAAAGCTTTATCTTGGTGGCGAGCTAGAAGTTGAATTAACTCCTCAGGGTACCTTGGCTGAAAAAATGAGAGCTGGTGGTGCGGGCATTCCCGCTTTTTTTACACCCACTGGCGTCGGCACTCTTGTGGCTGAAGGCAAAGAAGTTCGAAAATTTAATGGAAGAGATTTTGTACTTGAAGAATCTATCACAGGTGATTTTGCATTTGTTAAAGCTTGGAAGGCGGACCCTTT
>JAGQWM010000153.1 GCA_020437365.1 Chitinophagaceae bacterium
AGTCTTGTGTCGACAAGCAATAATAAAAAAATTTTTATTTTACTTGAAAGAGCCGTCAAATGGTTAAAAACTAATACTTACCCAAATAAAATCTTGAAATGGGAAACTAAAGCTTGGGGTGAAAACCCTGCTGATTTTGGAAGAAAATAAAAATTGGTTAACCATTTCAATCTTTTACCCTTCATAATAAATATAGAAATACCCTTTTATTATATAGTGTCCCCCATTTTTAGGACAGATTTGTTAGTTGTCTAAGATAGTTTATTGTTAAAGAACTCATGCTGCTTTGTTGTATAACTGTGCCGGTGTTTGATAGGTTAATGACTGATGTGGTCTTTGACTGTTGTAAAAGCTAAAATACGTTTTTAAGCCTTCATACAATTGTACACCATCCTGCGGTACTTTCAGGTAAATGTGTTCGTACTTCACTGTCTTCCAAAGCCGCTCAATAAAGATATTGTCAATTGCCCTGCCTTTGCTATCCATACTCGGCCGTATCCCTTTTTCTTTCAGCAAAGCTATAAACACATCACTCGTAAACTGGC
>JAGQWM010000154.1 GCA_020437365.1 Chitinophagaceae bacterium
TCTTGCCTTCTGTGCAAGCACGGCTTTTTCCAGAATTTTGTTCGCAGTCGGCCGGTTTTCCTCAAAGAAACGGGTGAGTCCTTCAGAAACACAAGACTCCACCAAACCTTCAACCTCGTTGTTTCCAAGTTTGGTTTTAGTCTGTCCTTCAAATTGAGGCGCGTGCAGTTTGGCGGAGATAATCGCGCAGACACCTTCGCGAATGTCTTCACCTGAAAGCGATCCGTCTTTCACTAAATTGTGTTCTTTGGCGTAATTATTGCAGCTGCGGGTTAAGGCGGATTTAAACCCGGATACATGTGTTCCACCTTCAATTGTGTTGATATTGTTTACAAAGCTGATAATGTTTTCATTGAATGAGTTGTTATATTGAATAGCGATTTCAACCGAGATTCCGTCTTTTTCTTTTTCAAAATAAACCACTTTTGCGTGCAGCGGTTGTTTACTTTTGTTGAGTTCCTGAACAAATTCGGCAATACCGCCCGAGTAATTAAACTCTTCCTTTTTTTCGGTTTTTTCATCCTCTAGTTGAATGGTTAAACC
>JAGQWM010000155.1 GCA_020437365.1 Chitinophagaceae bacterium
ATGGCATTAGAAGCTTCAGCAAATGATATTGAAGGGATGGTAATTGGTGGTCATGGTGATACTACAATGATTCCTTTAACTCGTTTAGCTTCCTATAAAGGGGTTCCTGTTTCTCAGTTAGCAAATGCAGAAACTTTAGATAAAGTAAAAGCTGATACAATGGTTGGTGGAGCTACGCTTACAGGTATGCTAGGTACTTCAGCATGGTATGCTCCTGGAGCTGCTGTTGCTGCTCTTGTAAGTAGTATTATTAATGATCAGAAAAAATTATTCCCTTGTTGTGTTTATTTAGATGGTGAATACGGACAAAAAGATATTTGTTTAGGTGTTCCTGTTGTGATTGGAAAAAATGGATGGGAAAAAATTGTTGATGTTAATTTAAATGATGAAGAAAAAGCTGCCTTCGCAAAAAGTGCTGAAGCTGTTACAAATATGAATAATGTTTTAAGCACAATTACTGCTTAATAATTAATTAGATTGTTTAAAAGGGGAACAACAATGTTGTTCCCCTTTTTTTATTGTCCCCCTTTGTCCGAAGG
>JAGQWM010000156.1 GCA_020437365.1 Chitinophagaceae bacterium
TAGAAACGATCAGTTTTGAAGATGCCATGAAATTGTTTGCGGCACAGGGCACTATGGGACAATACGAAGAAAAAGATGTATCCGTAGGTGTCGGCCGCTTTGGGCCTTATGTAAAATGGGGTGATGATTTTGTTTCCGTTCCAAGAGGTACTGATCTTTCTACTGTTGACCTGGAAAAAGCTATCCATTATATAAAGGAGAAACAAAAAGCGGATGCGCCTGTGGGAACTTATGATGGCAAACCTATTACCAAAGGCACAGGACGTTTTGGCCCTTTTATTAAATGGGATGGCATGTTCATTAATGTACCAAAGCGGTACAATTTTGCAGAGCTATCGCAAAAAGAAATGGATGAACTGATAGATGCCAAGATCAAGAAAGAAGCCAACCGCTATATCCACCGCTGGCCCGAAGAAAATATTTCTGTAGAGAATGATCGTTGGGCACCTATAATAAAATTTGGCAAAAAGAAAATAAGGCTGCCCAAAAAAGCTGATGATACCCGTTATACTCCTGAAGAAGCGGCCGAGTTTAC
>JAGQWM010000157.1 GCA_020437365.1 Chitinophagaceae bacterium
CCCTTCACCTACGGTGACACCCCTCCATAGAGGGGAATATTACAAAACGGACTTAAAGTATTCGATGGTTTTGTCGATTCCATCCTCGAAGGAAACTTTGGGTTTCCACTGCAGCTCGATTTTGGCTTTATCGATCACAGGACAGCGTTGCAGCGGGTCCCCTTCTGGAAGTGGCAAAAACACAAGTTTGCTTTTGGAGTTGGTTTTCTCAAGAATGATATTAGCCACGTCCAACATATTTCTTTCCACTGGGTTACCAAGGTTGATCGGTCCTTGCGGTTGATGAATCCAGAAATTGTAAATACCTGCGATCAAATCATCCACATAACAAAAGCTACGGGTTTGTTTTCCATCACCATGAATCGTGATGGGCTTGTTGTCCAATGCTTGGGTGATGAAATTTGGAATTACGCGGCCATCGTTTTTTCGCATGCGTGGACCGTAGGTATTGAAAATTCGAACAATGGAAGTACGAACTTTTTCTCGCCGATGAAACGCCGTCACCAAACTTTCGGAAAAACGTTT
>JAGQWM010000158.1 GCA_020437365.1 Chitinophagaceae bacterium
GGAGATTTTTGACACATTACATGGATTAATAGTAATAGCTTGGATTTTCCTACATTCATTTGTTGGCCTTTCTGCGAGGCACAATTTATCTGCCGTAGGCACGACAAAGGCTGAAAAAATAAACTATGAAAGTGAAATTATTTGGATTGGCTGCTATATTTTTATTATTAGGTATTCAAACTAATATAAATAGTCAAGCTCAAGATTATATAATGCTTGAATCTGGTTTTGGATCTTTAGATAAGCAAATCCCTGTAATTGTCTTTTCGATTGAAAATTATGACAAAGATGTTTCAATGTATGGTGGTGTTTTTTACGTTAATAAATGTGAATTTTTGCAAATGAATGACGAAATCAAAGAAAGTGAAATCCTTAATGAAGTAGATACGTTAGATACCGGGTATTACAATTTTTTTGTTATAAAAAATAACGTTAAAAGGCTTTATATTACATCGGACAAGGAATCTACGATTAAACTATTTAATTTGCTTGTAAAGACTATTGAAGTTGAAGATAAGC
>JAGQWM010000159.1 GCA_020437365.1 Chitinophagaceae bacterium
CGATTGTAAAACAATCTTTTCTCGCCGGTCACTTCACTTGGTTTGTATCCCGATTCATAACCTTTAAATAGAATTTGCGAAACGCTTGTCGAATCAATTTGCCAATCTATGGCAAAGGTTTTCTGGGTTTTAAGTTCTTTTCGGTCTGCAATTTTTTGGTTTCTAATTCGCACGTTGTCCAACAATTCTAACCCAGATTCGAGAAAGGCCAAAGTGGCATTTACCCTTTGTTCATAAGGTTTTAGCATGTGTGTTTCGGTAATATATCCCGGTATTTGAAGCAATGCCAAATAGCCGGTAGAATACCTAGGTTGGTCGTAAAAAGTGGCATAACCTTGTTTTGGCGATTCGTTGTGTACATTCACATACGGACACATTTCAAATCCTTGTTTGCTCATTTTATCTTTCAAAAAGGGTGTCCATGCTTCTCTCAAATTTTTTCCCAATTGTCCACCAATTTTATCTTCTTGGGTAGATAAATAGGTTATTACGTATTGATAGTCGGCACCATTG
>JAGQWM010000015.1 GCA_020437365.1 Chitinophagaceae bacterium
ATCCCTATTCCCGTTGGTATCAAATCATTGAATTATTTCCGGGTATTTAACCGTTGGGGCCAATTATTATTTCAAACAAAACAATTGCACGACGGTTGGGATGGAAAATTCAACGGAGCAGAACAGGCTTCCGGTGTGTATGTGTGGATGATAGAAGCCGTAACGGATAAAGACAAAGTGATTACTAAAAAAGGAACGGTAACATTAATCCGGTAGATAGTCATTTTATTCCCCGTTTTATTTTTTACTAAAGGATAATTTGCTATAGCTTTTACCGAACCCTTATTTTTGCTGCAACGCAAATAATTTTACATAAGCAATCAAAAATAAAATAATGGTAGATGTAATTCTGGGTTTACAATGGGGCGATGAAGGCAAGGGAAAAATTGTAGATTATTTTGCCAGGAATTACCAGGTTGTTGCCCGGTTTCAGGGCGGGCCCAATGCAGGCCATACTTTATATGTCAATGATAAAAAAGTAGTCTTACACCAAATTCCTTCCGGTATTTTTCACGATGGCATTATCAATGTCATTGGTAATGGTGTAGTGCTGGATCCTGTTACGCTGAAAAAAGAATGTGAAACGGTAGCTTCTTTCGGTGTTGATTTAAAAAAGAACTTATTTATTTCAGAAAGGGCACACCTGATAATACCTACACACCGGGCGTTGGACAAAGCTGCAGAATTAGCCAAAGGCAAAGACAAAATCGGTTCCACACTGAAAGGAATTGGCCCTACCTATATGGATAAAACAGGTAGAAATGGATTGCGGGTGGGTGATTTGTTGCAGGATGATTTTCCAACACTGTACGAACAACTGAAAACCAAACACCGGCATTTATTGGATGGCTATCAGTTTCATGAAGACATTTCCGAATGGGAAAAAGATTTTTTCGAAGCCATTTCCTTTGTCAAAGAATTAAATATTATAAAAGGAGAATATTTTATCAATGATAAAATACAAGAAGGTCAAAAAATTTTGGCCGAAGGTGCTCAAGGTACCATGTTAGATATTGATTTTGGTACATTTCCTTTTGTTACTTCTTCCAATACAATTTCGGCCGGAGTTTGCAATGGTTTAGGCATTGCACCGCAAAAAATAGGTGAGATTATCGGTATATCAAAAGCGTATTGCACCCGGGTGGGCAGCGGCCCTTTTCCCACAGAGCTGGAAGATGCTACCGGTGAGAAGTTAAGAAAAATGGGACAAGAGTTTGGCGCCACCACAGGACGCCCAAGAAGATGCGGCTGGATCGACCTCGTTGCTTTAGGTTATGCCTGTATGATTAACGGCGTAACAAAATTGGTGATTACAAAAGCAGATGTATTGGATAGTTTTTCAACATTATCTCTTTGCACAGCGTATAAAATCGATGGTAATAACACAAAGGAAATGCCATTGGATTTGGAAAAGAAAAATCCTGTACCACAATATACAATAATGGAAGGATGGCAGGCAGACGGCAGTAAAGCACAACAGTTAGACAAATTACCTGTTTCTATGCAGCAGTATATGAAATTTATTGCTGATTATTTACAAAGGCCGGTTACGCATATTTCCAACGGCCCGGGCAGAGAGCAGATAATAGAAGTGAATTAATTTTCCTGTAGCAGAAAAAAATTCGAAAAAAATTTGGCGATTTCAAAACTTCGCTGAAAATTTACAGTATAAATCCTGAAAGATCAATGACAAAGAAACCTAACAAAGGAAGCAAGCCTTCCGGCAATGCGAAGCCTTCGCCCAAAAAGGACGCTGAAAAAAAACCTTCTTCAAAGCCCTCCAAAAAAGATGAAGAGGATGATGATGATGATGATGATTACTATAATGAAGAAGAAGAAAAAGATGAATGGGAAGAAACGGAAGAAGAGGAATGGGATCCTGACTTCGACGAGTTTGATGTGCCTCGTTCAAAAAATAAAAAAGGTGGTAAGAATAAATTCGACGACGATGATGATTTCGATTTGGACGAAGATTTTGACGACTTGCTCAAAGATGATTTTGACGAAGAGGAAGACGACGATTTTTAAACGGACAGCAATGTTCCCATAAATTTGAATACAACAACCATTACTAACTGCCTTTTTTCTATTGGTGATTTTAAGCAGATGAAAATCAAGGTGCTGAACTGGGCTAAACAGTTCAGCACTTTTTGTATGTTGGACAATCATCTTTATGCAATAGAACCACATACCGAAGAATGTATTATTGGTGCCGGTATTCGAAGAGAACTTCGCCTGCAAGCCGGGCATGCATTACCTGCTTTGCAATCATTTATCCGAGAGGAAAAATCATGGCTGTTTGGACATCTTGGCTATGATTTGAAAAATGAAATTGAAAATTTAACCTCCTCAGGAAAAGATAACCTGCTGTTTCCGGATGTATATTTTTTTGAACCGGAAGTCATTATTCAACTCACAAAAAAAACAATTCATATCACTGCGGCGCAACCGGAAAAAGTGTATGAAGATTTGTGCAAAATGGATTTGTCCAGTGAAGAAAAAAACCGCCGGAATAAACTGCAAGTGCAAAGCCGGTTGACAAAAGAAGAATATGTAAAAACTATTGAAGCTTTACAAAAACATATTGTTCGTGGCGATTGTTATGAAATTAATTTCTGCAATGAGTTTTTTGCAACGGATGCTTTGATAGATCCACTTTCGGTGTATCAGCAATTAACTGCCTATTCGCCCAACCCGTTTGCAGCTATTTATCGTTTGGAAAATAAATGGCTGCTCTGTGCCAGCCCCGAAAGATACCTGGGCAAAAAAGGGAAAACAATTTTTTCGCAACCCATCAAAGGGACGTCAAAAAGAATGTCTTCCAATATAAATGCAGACGAGGAAAATAAACGGGCATTGAGAGAAAGCCGAAAAGAACAAGCTGAAAATGTGATGGTGGTAGATTTGGTTCGAAATGATTTATCTAAAATATGCGAAGAAGGAAGTGTTAAAGTGGATGAGCTTTTTGGTATTTATTCATTCCCGCAGGTGCATCAAATGATTTCTACCATCAGTGGAACGCTACAAGAAAAAATGGATTTTGCATCCATCATCCGGGCAACATTTCCCATGGGCTCCATGACCGGTGCACCCAAAAAAAGAGTCATGGAATTGATTGAACAATATGAAATAACCAAGCGGGGTATTTTTTCGGGTTCGGTAGGTTACCTGACACCGGAAGGCGATTTTGACTTGAATGTTGTCATCCGTAGTATTTTATACAATGCGGATAAAAATTATCTTTCCTTTCCGGCCGGTTCGGGTATTACATTTTACAGCCAACCCGAAAAAGAATGGGAAGAATGCCTTATGAAAGCCGAGGCCATGAAAAAAGTACTGGAATAGTTTACCCTTGCTTATTTCGAACTGCTGTTGGATGATTGCAATAAATAGTTGATACTTTCATCCAGAATATGGTACCGCTTGGCCACAAAAATATTCATCGCTTTCTTGGGCAAACGGAGTTCGTACACACCATTCAATGCAATTTCATTGTCGAAATTCGGATTATACCGACTGAAATCTTTGGCATCCATTTCTATATATTTCAATATGATGGTAGAATTGAAACGGCCCTTAATTTTATAAGCAGTGGAAGCATTCATTTCTTCATCACTTAATTGTGCAGCATTTTCTTCCAACAGTTTTTTCAGTTCTTTTTTAGTTACGGTCGTAATGCCGCCTTCACCTTCAAAAATATAATGTGCGCCAATGAATTTTTTGACATGATTCATGGTTTCGTTGGGCAAGTAATTTTGGATAACCCAAAAATCCTTGCTGCCACCACTTTTTCTGATAGCCCTGTCCACATTGCCGGGGCCGCTGTTGTAGGCGGCAATAACCAACAACCAGTCATGGTACTTGGCGTAAAAATCGGTCAGCAGGCGAGCAGCCGCTTCTGTACTTTTTGCATAATCAAGGCGTTCATCTTTTTTGCCGGAAATCTTTAATCCATATTCCCGGGCGGCAGCCGGCATAAAAGCCCAAGGGCCTACCGCACCTGACCATGATTTCTTATTATACTTTAATCCCGATTCTATAACTGCCAGGTATTTTAATTCGACGGGTAAACCGTGTTTGGCCAAAATTTTATCCATTAAATCGAAATAAGGCTCTGCCCAATCTTTCATGGCCAGGAATCCTTTTTCATTTTTGGCAATATAGTTCTGTACAAAACTAATGGCCTGCGGATTTAATTTAGCCCCACTGACACCATCACCCATAACAGCTGCCGTGTAGAGATTTTTAAAATCTTTACTGGAATCTGTTACCTGGTCTTTTTGTAAAGTGTCGTTCGTAACCGTCGTATCATTAACAACAGTTTCGTTTTTATTTGTTTGCTCAATACCGGCAGCTCTGGCCACCTGTACCAGCAAAAATCCGGTAACCCCTAAAATCGTTATTTGCTTTAATTTTCTCAAACCTATTGAATATTAACGTTTTACAATTGTTCTGCTAATAGCTTTTTCGAAATTTCGAGCAAAGGTACTTCATTAAATTTATCTGACATAACCTGCAAGCCAAATGGCAGTTGATTGCTATGTTTGAAAATAGGGAGAGAAATGGCCGGAATACCGGTCAGATTGGCCAGAACTGTATAAATATCAGCGAGATACATCGCTATCGGGTCTTTCATCTTTTCACCTGCCTTAAATGCAGTAACCGGCGATGTTGGCAGCAAAATAAAGTCAAACTCATTGAAAATCAACCGAATATTATCTTTTAACAATTTTCTAACCTTTTGGGCCTTTGTGTAATAGGCATCATAATAGCCGGCACTGAGTACAAAACTGCCCAACATTATCCTTCTTTTCACCTCTTTGCCAAAACCTTCTGAACGGCTATTTATATACAAATCGCTTAAGTCATTTTCGGGTATTGGTGACCGATAGCCATACCGGACACCATCGTATCGGGCCAGGTTAGAAGAAGCTTCGGCTGTCGTTAAAACATAATACGCCGGCACTACATAATCGAGTAAATCAAATGAAACGGCCTGCACCTCATGTCCTTCTGCTTTTAATTGTTGGCATTTATTTTTTATGGCGGAAGCAATTTCCGGGTCCAGTCCCGGATGCGATAGGGCTTCTTCAAAATAGGCAAAGCGGAATTTTTGGGTAGATGATTTTGCCGGTGTAAAAGCAGGCAGTGGTTTTTGCGAAGCAGTGCTATCATATTTATCGGCGCCGGCCATGACTTCGAGTAAAAGAGCAATATCTGCAATGTCAGTTCCTAAAATTCCAATTTGGTCAAATGAAGAAGCATAGGCAATTAAGCCATACCTGGAAATTCGGCCATAACTTGGTTTGAAACCGATGACGCCACAGAAGTCGGCGGGTTGCCGGACAGAACCACCTGTATCGCTGCCGAGTGCCAACATACAACAACCGGTTTGTATGGCCACAGCAGAACCGCCGGAAGAACCACCGGATACCCGGCTTTCATCTGCCGCATGCTTCACCCTGCCATAAACAGAATTTTCATTGGTGGAGCCCATTCCGAATTCATCACAATTCAATGAGCCGATAATGATGGCTTCTTCTTCTATCAACCGCTCGACGGCAGTAGCTGAATAAATGGCTGAAAAATTTTGCAGGATTTTTGACGCCGCTGTCAATGAATGATGTTGATAGCTGATGACATCTTTAATTCCAATAAATACACCGTGTAGTTTGCCCATTGGCCGGCCGGCTTTTCGTTGCGCATCCAATTGCTGGGCTTGTTGTTTTACTTCTTCTGTAAAAACAGTTACAAAAGCATTTAAATGTTGATGGGCAGCAATTTGTTGCAGGTAGTGTTCTGCTGCCTGCTTACAGGAGGTTACACCATTTTTTAATTGGGCATGATACTGCTCAATTGAATTGTATTCAAACAAAGACAATGACTTTTAATTCGGCGAAAATCAAAAATGTGTTAGTCCTCTTTTACAGCGTTTTTGATGTCTCTCGAGTTGTCTTCAATTTCTTTTTTCACATTCGATTTAGCATCGTTAAATTCACGAACGCCTTTTCCTAATCCACGCATCAACTCGGGAATTTTTTTACCACCAAATAAAAGAAGTACAATCACAAGAATAATGACTATCTCGTTCGTACCTAATACGCCAAGTATTGTAGGTTCTATCATGATCAAAAATATTAGGGGACAAAGATATGAAGTATAGAAAGATTAAGGCCAATTCATAAAAAAAAGCTTTCCGGGAGTGGAAAGCTTTTTCATATATAGAAAGATTTTTATTTTGTTGTATCCGTCGTCATTCTTTTTTCACGAATCCTGGCGTTTTTACCACTACGGTTACGCTGGTAGAATAACCTGGCTCTGCGCACATTACCCACTTTATTGACAACGATAGAATCTACATTGGGAGAGAAAAAAGGAAAAACTCTTTCTACACCGATTCCGTCAGAAATTTTACGTACAGTAAAACTGGCAGTTGCACCAGTACCTTGTTTTTTAATGACATCACCTTTGAACTGCTGAATTCTTTCTTTGTTTCCTTCTACAATTTTATAATTCACGGTAATATTATCACCGGCTTTGAAAGAAGGAAAATCTTTTTTGGCGGTCACCTGGTCGTGTATGTATGTTAACGCATCCATATTGCTGATTTTTAAGGAGGGCAAAGGTAAGGGATTTTTTTACAATTTTCAGAGAAATAGCAACGGTTTTATTCTGCTTTTCTGAAAAATTTGACTTCACTATCCTTAGCATCCAATAATTGCCATTTTTATTTACCGGGCCACATTCACGGCTCTTTTTTCCCGGATAACGGTCACTTTTATTTGTCCTGGAAAGGTCATTTCTGTTTGAATTTTCTGTGCTATTTCAAACGAAAGGGTATCGGACTGGTTGTCTGTAATTTTATCGGCTTCTACGATGACCCTCAGTTCACGGCCGGCTTGTACGGCATAGGCTTTTTCGACACCGTCGTAGGACATGGCCAGGTTTTCGAGGTCTTTAATGCGTTGTAGGTATTGTTGCATAATTTCCCTGCGGGCACCGGGCCGGGCACCACTAATGGCATCGCAGGCTTGTACAATCGGTGCAATGGTATATTCCATTGGCATTTCTTCATGGTGTGCACCAATGGCATTGACTACAGCAGGTTGTTCTCCATATCTCTCGGCCAGCTTGGCTCCAAGCAATGCATGGCTCAATTCGCTTTCTTCATCCGGAACTTTACCTATATCATGCAAAAGACCTGCTCTTTTGGCCAGTTTAGCATTCAATTTCAATTCGGACGCCATAGTAGCACAAAGATTGGCTGTTTCGCGGCTGTGCATCAGCAAATTTTGCCCATAAGAAGAACGGAATCGCATACGGCCAACCATTCTGATTAATTCTTTATGCATACCGTGAATGCTTAATTCCATAACGGTTCTTTCACCAATTTCACGCACCTGGTCTTCTATTTGTTTTTTGGTTTTTTCTACCACTTCCTCAATCCGCGAAGGATGAATGCGGCCATCGGCCACCAGTCTTTGCAAACTCAGGCGGGCCACCTCGCGGCGCAACGGATCGAAGGAGGAAAGTAAAATGGCTTCCGGTGTATCATCTACAATCAGGTCAACACCGGTAGCGGCTTCTATTGCCCTGATATTTCTTCCTTCACGGCCAATAATCTGACCTTTTATTTCGTCACTTTCCAGGTTAAAAACAGTAATAGTATTTTCAATGGCTTGTTCGGCAGCCGTTCGTTGAATCGTTTGAATAATGATTTTACGGGCTTCTTTCGAAGATTTTAATTTGGCTTCTTCTATAATCTCCTGTTGAATTTGGGCCGCTTGTGAATGGGCTTCATTCTTCAGCGTTTCCAATAATTGAGTTTTAGCTTCTTCCGCCGTCAGATTAGCAATTTTTTCTAATCTGCGGATATGTTCTTCCTGGTGTTTTTCCAGTTCGTTTCTTTTGATATTGACCAGTTCTATCTGGTGATTGAGGTTATCTTTTATAGCCTCATTTTCTTTTAGTTTCTTATCGAGGTGCTCTTCTTTTTGTTTGATATTCTGTTCCCGCTGGTTGATACGGTTTTCGGTATCGCTTATTTTTTTATTTTTTTCAAAAACAGCTTTATCATGCGCCGATTTTAATTTGACAAACCTTTCTTTGGCCTCCAGTTCTTTTTCTTTGCGGATGGTTTCGGCCCTGAGTTGAGCTTCATGAATGATGGTCTGAGATTGGGCTTCGGCTTCGGCCAGTTTCTTTTTTGAATTTTTTGAAAAAATGATCTTACCCACTATGAGCCCCAATATGAGGGCTATAGCACCTATGATGATGTATAATATATTTGGATCCATGAATGTATTTGTTTAGTAGTTGCACAATTCGTTGTGTATATTAATAAATGTCCCGACGATATGTCAGGATTGTTAGCGAAGATACAAAGCAGGGTTGAAGTTTGAAAATTGAAATTCAGCTTTTAGAAAATGCGCCTTGTATGATTTTAGGAGATTCTTTGGGCATAGAAGGGTAGAAATAAAGTATATTGCAAGCCTTAAAAATGTAATTATGAAAAAATTGAGTTTTCTATTCGTTTTTTTGCCGATGGTAGCACTGGCACAGGATAAAGAACAGTCCTTTACTATTGTTGGCAAAGCCAAAGATTTGACGCCGCAACCGAATTGGGTATTTATTCAATACCGCAGCCAAGGGGCATGGCAAAAAGATAGTGCAGCCATCATTAACGGAAAATATACGTTGAAAGGAACCATTGAAGAGCCTGTTATCGCTTATATGAGTGTAAAGTATAATGATGAAACCGATGGCGAAGATGTAACAACCCGTGCCAGCCGCGACCGGACAACAATTTTCATTGAGCCGGGTAAAATAAAAACCAAGTCGGAAGATTCTATCAGTAATATAAAAGTAAAAAGCTCATTAGCCCATGTGGAGTATGATAAATTAAAAAAATCATTGCAACCTTATGAAGACCAAATGAAGCCTTTGATTGAGCAATACCGGGATTATTACAAAGCCAAGGATAAAGAAAACCAGGAGAAAATTGAAAAACAACTTGACGAGATTGATGCTACGATGAAGGAGAAAGTCTATGGTGAATATGTAAAAAATAACCCGAACTCACCCATTAGTATGTTTGCCTTGCAGCAATATGCCGGGTATGATTTGGATATTGACAAGGTAGAGCCTTTGTATGTATCACTTTCCAACAAAGTAAAAGATTATCCTTCGGCCAAACATTTTAAAGAGGTTTTAGATATTGCCCGCAAAACGGCAATCGGCCAAACGGCTATGGATTTTACACAAAATGATACGTTGGGCAATCCGGTTCAGTTAGCATCTTTCAGGGGCCATTATGTATTGTTGGATTTTTGGGCCAGTTGGTGTGGCCCTTGTCGTGCCGAAAATCCCAACGTGGTGAAAGTTTTCAATAAATATAAAGACAAGAATTTCAAGATTATCGGCATTTCATTGGACAGGCCCGGCCAAAAAGAAAAATGGTTAGATGCCATTCACCATGATATGCTGGCATGGACGCAAGTCAGTGATTTGCAATTTTGGAATAATGCGGTTGCAGTGCAATATGGTATCAATGCGATTCCACAGAATTTATTGCTTGATCCACAAGGAAAAATTATTGCCAAAAACCTAAGAGGTGAAGATTTGGCTAACAAATTAGGAGAACTGTTTGGGAATAATTAAAAACCGGTGATAAAAATAATTAGAGAAATAAATCAATAACAACCCGCTTCGGCGGGTTTTATTTTTTAGTAATTTGTTGGTCCAGCATTTTCTCAATGGAATCCAGGCTTTCTTTGAGGTTTTGATTGTCAATGATTGCAGAAGTTCCTTCGTGTTTTTCCGTGGCAAACCAAATTAAAACCATAGCAATATAATCCTGCATATCCTTGCCGGCAAAACGGGTTTTGAATTCCACTATTTTTTCATTGATAGATTTCAACGTTTTTCTGACAACTTCTTCATCATTGGGATGAATTTTGATGCGGTAAGTACGATCGCCAATGAGCGCCGAGATGGCAATTAATTCGCTCATAACTTTTTAATTTTATTTTTATTTATTACATTCGATGCCCATTCCAAGGCAAAACCATCATTCTTTTTAATCTATTGTTTCGTACACCGAGAAAACAATTGTTTGAATGAAATCTTTATTATGTTCGCTAAAGTTAAGTCATCGGTATTTATTAATCAGTTAAGATTACAACTTTCTGATCCGAAAGGAGAACACATCCAAGGAATTTTGAAAGACGATCAGGGTGTTATTTGCCGAACGCTGGAGAAAAAATTATTGGCCAATAAAAACGAACTGACCTGGGCCGGACTCAATGATTTACCGTATGGCCGCTATACGCTTGAATTAATACAAGGGGAAAATAAAATGAAACTCAACCTGGTAAAAAGAGTGTAAGCTATTTACCAAGCAAGGCAATACAACGATCGATTTCCTTGATATATGCATTGATTCTTTTTTCAAATTCTTTTTTGTCGGCATCATTCATTTCGCCACCGCTTAATTTTAATATACTGATTTGCTGTTGCAAGCTGCCAACGGTTGCTTGCCCGGCTTCCATTTTTTCTTCGACGGAGTTGAGTTCTTCCCGGAGTTTTTGATTTTCTTTTTGCAATGCTGCATGTTCTTTGAGCAGTTGTTGCAATTTGTCATGGATTCGTTTGATATGTTGTTCGGTCTGACTCATTTTCTGATTTCAGCTTGTAGGTTTTTTTCGAGGGCCGACATAATACTTTGCATCCATTTGTCAATTTCTTTATCCGTCAATGTTTTTTCTTCATCCTGGAAAACAAAATTTACCGCCAGCGACTTTTTATCTTTTCCCAATTTATCACTTTCAAAGATGTCGAATAATTTGACATGTTGTAGTTTTTTCAATTGCATGCTTTCGACGGTTTCTTTCAAATTTTGCCAGGAAAGGTTTTTGCTTACCAATACGGCAAGGTCACGTTGTACTGCCGGAAATTTATTGATTTCTTTTACTTTTTGTTCTTGTTGACTGGCCAGTTGTGTTAAAATTGCCCAGTTGAGTTCAGCGAAATATACCGGTTGTTTAATGCCGAATTGTTGTCTCATTTGTTGGTTGACAGAACCGGCTTCGCCAAGTATTTTTTGACCTTGCATTATATGCACTGCATCTGCTAATTTCGGATGTGTGGTATTGACTAATTTGATTTCGCTAATGCCCAGTAATTTACCAACTGCTTCCAATAAGCCTTTTAATGCAAAAAAATCTGTAGCCAACATTTTTTGTTGCCAACTGTTTTCATTTTTATGTCCCGTTAGTACAAAACATAATTTCTTTTCTTCTGTATATTTTCCAATTCCTTTTGTATGATAGGCTTTGCCGAATTCGAATAAACGAAGATTGTTGTTTTTGTGATTCAGGTTATGCGCTACTACTTCCATCGACGTTTCAAATAGTGATGGACGAAGAATATTGAATGCTGCACTCAGGCTGTTTTTCATTTTCACCATTTCGCTTTGTTCTTTTTCAGAAAAATAAGCGGCATTGGTAATGGAGTTTGTCATCATTTCGAAAAAACCCTGACCGATACAATAGTTAGCAATTTTTTCGAGGTAAATAGTTGTATCTTCTCTGTCGGTAATGGCCGGTGTAATGGTAATGGTTGCCGGAATATCAATATTATCTAAGCCATCAATTCTGACTATTTCTTCTACAAGGTCGGCCGGCACATGAATGTCGGGTTTGTGATATGGAACGGCAACAATGAGTTCATCTACTGATTCTTTGACCGTTTCAAAACCCAAATTCGAAAGAATATTTTTTACCGTATCGGGATGATAACTTTTCCCACTTAGTTTTTTGATAAAATGCCATTTAATGGCCACTTCTTTTTTGGGTTGTTTTTGTGAATAGATATCCACTACATCAGAAGCAATTTCTCCGCCTGCAATTTCTTTGATCAGAGCGGCGGCTCTTTTTAACACTTTGACAGTTGCAGAAATATCTGTCCCTTTTTCAAAGCGGCCGGCAGCATCCGTTCTCAGGTTATGCCGAAATGATGTTCTTCTTGTATTGACTGTGTCAAAAAAGGCACTCTCCAGAAAAATATTTGTTGTGCTTTCCGTTACGCCACTATTTATACCGCCATACACACCGGCTATACACATGGGTTTTTGACTATCGCAGATCAATAAATCTTCTGCATGTAATTGGATGGTTTTATTATCCAGGGTCGTGAAAGGTGTTCCGCCCGGTACGTTCTTCACTACTATTTCCCAATCGGCAATTTTATCAATATCGAATGCATGTAAGGGTTGGCCTACATCATGCAAAATATAATTTGTGATATCAACAATATTATTAATCGGCCGCAGGCCAATGGCTTTTAGTTTTTGTTGCAACCATTTTGGCGATTCACCAATTTTTACATTGGCCAGACTAACACCGGAATACCTTGGACAAGCTTTATGGTTTTCTACTTTTACATCTATCGGTAAGGATTGGTTATCAATTTCAAATTCATCTTCTTTATGGACAATCGGTTTAATATCTTGTTTATCATGCAAGCTCAGGTAAGCACATACATCCCTGGCTACACCCCAATGGCTCATGGCATCCATGCGGTTGGGCGTCAACCCGATTTCGTATATAACGTCGGTATATAGTTGAAAATATTCTGCTGCAGGTGTACCGGGAACGGCATATTCACTGAGTATTAAAATGCCATCATGCGATTGGCCCATTCCTATTTCATCTTCGGCACAAATCATTCCATGGCTTTCTTCTCCCCTGATTTTTGCCAGTTTCATTGTAACGGGTGCTGCGCCTGCAGGATAAATGGTTGCCCCAACGGGTGCTACTACTACTTTTTGCCCGGCCGCTACATTGGGTGCGCCACAAACAATTTGCAAAGGCAAGCCATCTCCGATAGAAACTTTTGTTAGCGATAATTTGTCGGCATTCGGGTGTTTGGATTTATCAAGTACATGTCCAATAACAAGCCCTTCCAATCCACCTGTTACTTCCTGGTATTTTTGCATTTCTTCTACTTCCAGTCCGATAGAAGTCAGGATACGAGCCAATCGTTCCGGCGTTAATGTAACCGGCAGGTATTCACTCAACCATTTATATGAAATCGTCATGTGGCAAAGATAAGGAGTGCTTCCGCATGGCTATCAAATTCGATAACAAATTGCATTTATATTCATTCCGGCACCTACGGATGCAAAAAGAATAATATCATCTTTTTCAAAAATATGGTCAGTCATTTTTTCTTTTTTGATTTGATCAAACAATGTAGGAATGGTCGCCACAGAGCTGTTGCCATATTTTTGAATATTCATGGGCATAATATTGTCAGGAATATCCTGTATTCCATATAAGCGATACAAACGTTTGACAATACCTTCATCCATTTTTTCATTGGCCTGGTGAATGATAATCTTACTTATTTTTTCGATGGGAACATGGGCTTTATCCAGGCAATCTTTCATCGCTGCCGGAACTTTTTGCATGGCATATTCATATACTTTGCGGCCTTTCATTTTTATATACCTGACTTTGCAATCAGCTTCCGGATGATTGCTTTTGCCGAGGTGCAAATAAAAAGCTTCTTCGGAGCAATGGCTTTGTACACACCAGGAAAGAACGCCGCTATCCGTTTTATCTTCCGGAATGGCTTCCAAAATAGCAGCGCCGGCGCCGTCAGAAAATATCATACTGTCACGGTCGTAAGGGTCCAATACACGGCTGAGCGTTTCGGTACCAATGACCAGTATTTTTTGAGCAATACCGGCTTTCATATATGTATCTGATTGAATAATGCCTTGCAACCAACCCGGGCAACCAAATAAAATATCATAAGGAACACAGGCCGGATTCCGAATGCCAAGGTCATGCTTTACCCTCGATGCCAAAGCAGGTAAAATATCTGTTTGAATGGTGTGTTTGATGACGTTGCCGAAATTATGTGCAACAATAATTTGGTCCAGTGTTTCGGGTTCGATGCCACTTTCAGCAATGGCATCTTGGGCTGCCATTGTTGCCATGTCCGAAGAATTTAATTCATCTTGGATATATCTTCGCTCTTCAATACCGGTGATGAGTTGAAATTTTTCGACAATTTCTTCTTGTGGAATATCAATCGATTGATTATCGTCGGTATAAAATTTTTGGGAAATAAAATCCCGGTTCGATTTTATATGTCTTGGTATATAACATCCTGTTCCGGTAATGACGGTTCTTGTTTTCATCAACGTAAATGTTTGGAGATTTTTTTATTGCGTATTGAAAAGTGAACCAAAGGTAGTTGAATGTAATGCATTCAAGCAAACATGTGCATAATAAGATTGTAAAAAAAATGTTGTTATTTTAAAATAAAAAAATGAAACTAACATTCGTTTTTGCTTGGCTGGTTATTATTGTTTCATTAATTCCGTTTTATTATTTGTATGTATGGATTGGCCGGCAATTGAATCCTAAAAAATCGATGCAAAGATTTTTGATTTGGATTTTGATTGTCTTGTTGCTCATATCTGTTTATACATTTTGCCTGGTTTTATTGTTTCATACTTTGTTTCCAAATGCTTAAAAATATCTCCTTATTTTTACCACATTAAAATTAATTGACTATGGCGTATAATTTATTAAAAGGTAAACGTGGCATTATTTCCGGTGCCTTAGATGCCAATTCTATTGCCTGGAAAGTAGCTGAAAAAGCACATGAAGAAGGGGCCAGTTTTGTTTTGACCAATGCACCTATTGCGATGCGAATGGGTGCTATCAATAATTTGGCCGAAGCTACCGGTTCCAAAATTATTCCGGCAGATGCAACGAATGTGGAAGAATTGGAAAAATTATTTTCTGAGTCGCAGGAGGTGTTGGGTGGTAAAATTGATTTTGTGTTACACTCCATTGGCATGAGTGTAAATATTCGGAAGAAAATACCCTATACTGAATTGAATTACGATTATTTTATGAAAGGAATTGATGTATCGGCAATGTCATTGCATAAAATGCTGGCCGTGGCCAAAAAATTAGATGCCATAAATGAATGGGGTAGTGTAGTGGCACTGACTTATATGGCGGCGCAAAGAACCTATCCTTTTTATACCGATATGGCGGATATAAAAGCAATGCTGGAATCCATCGCAAGGAGCTTCGGCTATCATTATGGTGTGGAGAAAAAAGTAAGGATCAATACAGTTTCACAATCACCAACTAAAACGACTGCTGGAACCGGCATTAAAGGCTTTGGCGATTTCTTTGATTATGCTGAAGCCATTGCGCCATTGGGCAATGCCAGTGCAGAAGATTGTGCCAACTATTGCATTACTTTATTCAGCGATTTAACCCGAATGGTTACTATGCAGAATTTATTTCATGATGGCGGTTATTCCAGTACCGGTGTCAGCAATGAGATAATGCAAAAGATGGGTGTGGAAGAATAATTTTTTTAACGTTTACAATATGTAAAAAAGCTTCCGATGAGGAAGCTTTTATTGTATTCGTTTGGTTGGCGAAGTTCCTTAATATTCGTCTTCGTTAAAAAGAAAATCTTCGTGTGTAGGATAATCGGGCCAAATGTCTTCGATGGTTTCATACACATCTCCACCTTCATCTTCCAGTTCTTGTAAATTTTCTACGACCTCAATAGGCGCACCGGAGCGAATAGAGTAATCAATCAACTCATCTTTTGTCGCTGGCCAGGGTGCATCTTCTAAATAAGAGGCTAATTCAAGTGTCCAAAACATCTTCTAAGGGTTTTAATTTTTAATAAGGTTTTACCCCCAAATTTTCCGCAAATGTAACAGTATTAACGTATTTTCCAAATCCTAAGTTTTTAACGATTTTCGGGGGCTTTGAAATGGTTTCAACCTGTTTTATTTAGCTTCGGGGCTCCTTGAGTATAAGGAATTGATTTTTATTTTCAATAAATAGCTGCATGATATCGGGAAAAAATATTTTTAAGCGTTATGACACGGTTGAAGTACTTAAAGGCGTAAACCTGGAAGTGCATAAAGGCGAAGTGGTGTCCATTGTAGGCCCGTCGGGTTCGGGAAAAAGTACCTTGCTTCATATTTTAGGTACACTCGACAATGCCGATGCCGGCGAAATAAGGATGAACGAAATCAATGTCCATTCCCTGAAAGGAAAAAAACTGGCAGCCTTTCGAAACCAACATATCGGGTTTGTTTTTCAATTTCATCACCTGCTTCCTGAATTTACGGCACTGGAGAATGTTTGCATTCCCGGCTGGTTGGCCGGAAAGAAAAAAAATGAGGTCAAGAAAGAAGCCGAAAAATTATTGACATTACTAAATCTATCTGCCCGAAAAGAAAATAAACCTAACCAACTCTCAGGCGGAGAACAACAACGGGTGGCTGTTGCCCGTGCTTTAATAAACCAACCCGATATCATTTTTGCAGATGAACCCACCGGTAATTTAGATTCTGCCAGTGCCAAAGAATTGCACCAGTTATTTTTTGACCTGCGGGAAAAATTTCAACAAACTTTTCTTATCGTAACGCACAATGAAGAACTGGCACAACTCAGCGACCGTGTACTACACATGAAAGATGGCAAAATCGTTTAAACTTTTTTAAGGATGCGCCAAAAACCAGGCTTTTAATTCATCCATTGTGTTTTTGGTTTTTGTACCATCTGTCCACCAATCATGAAAGGTAAATGGGTACTTGATTATCTTTTGGTCAACGGAAAGTGAATTTAATTTGCCGGCCAAACTTGTACTTTGTGCAATAGGAACAATCGGGTCTAATTCGCCATGGAAAAAAATTGTGGGTGGAGAAGTCGCTGTTGCCTGGTAGAAAGGACTACAGTCCTGGTACCGTTGTGTAGCTGTAGGCGTTGCAGGAAATAATGGCATGCCCAAATAAGGTTCAAGCAAAGGATTATAAATATTGAAATTATAATACGCCAGGTTGAAAAGATCGGTTGGCCCGGACAATGAACCAACAGCTTTTATTTGCCCTGCACCATTCCTGGTATAAGCGTAGCACAATGCCAAATGACCACCGGCACTATGGCCGAGTATATAAATTTGTTGACCATTGTACACATAAGTAGAAGCTAATCTCGCTGCTACATGAAGTGCACTATCTACATCATCGAGCTGCATTTTATAGTTGTCAGATGAATTCAATGTGGTTCGGTAATTAATATTGGCCACCACAAAACCTCTTTGTTTTAATCCGTTCAATAGCCAGCTTAACTCGTTTTTATCGCCGGTAGCCCAGCCGCCGCCATGTATGACAATGGCCAATGAAGTGGCCGACGTCCGGTTGCCGGGAAGTCCAAGGTCAAATTTTTGCTGCCCATTACTGCCGTAGGGAATGTCTTTGATGGTCGTATCGACAATCGTTGGCGTTGGCGGCGGCGGTGGTGGATCAATGGATTCTGGTTGGCAACTGCTGGTATAAAAAACAGTGGCAATAGCTATGTAAATAACTTGTTTTCTCATAAGAAAAATTTATAAACGGGGCCGCCAAGGTATTTCAGCCACTTTCAAATAATGGCTACAATACCTTGCCAGGGCAAATAAATAATCGCTCAGCCTGTTCAGGTATTGTATTATTAACGGTTCTACCGGCATTTTGTTTTCCTGCATAGCCACAATTATTCTTTCGGCCCTGCGACAAACACAACGAGCAATATGCGCAGAAGAAACAATGGGATGCCCGCCGGGCAAAATAAAGGATTTCATGGGCGGTAAATCTTTGTACATATTGTCAATTTCTTTTTCAAGAAAAATGATGTCTTCATTTTTTAAATCAGGTGTTTTTAATAAAGGTTCTTTATCCGGATCGCAGGCCAATGCAGCGCCAATGGTAAACAAGCGGTCCTGGATTTCCTGCATTGTTTTTTTTGCTGCCGCTATTTCCAGTTGGTCATTGACATAACCGACCCATGAATTTAACTCATCTACAGTGCCATACGCATCTATCCGCATATTTGCTTTGGATACTTTGGTGCCACCAATCAATGAAGTGGTTCCTTTATCTCCCGTTTTTGTATAAATTTTTAAAGCCATGATGCTTTTATTTTAAAATCAGCAATCGGTTTTAGTCCGACGATGCCAACGCATTTTTTTTCTTTTCATCAGTTTCAATTTGACCATCGAGTAACCGGATTACCCGATGTGCATGTAAGGCAATATCTTCTTCATGTGTGATGAGAATAACGGTATTGCCTTTTTCATGAATATTGTTAAATATTTCCATGATTTCTTTTGACGTAATGGAATCCAGGTTGCCGGTAGGTTCATCTGCCAGAATAATGGCCGGATCATTGACCAATGCCCTGGCGATGGCAACTCTTTGGCATTGGCCTCCCGAAAGTTCATTCGGCCTGTGCTGTGCCCGATCGGACAGACTTACCATTTCCAATAAGTGCATGGCTTTTTCTGTCCTGTTTTTTCGATTGATGCCGGCATAAACTAAGGGCAATGCTACATTTTCCAAAGCCGTTAATCTGGGTAAAAGATTGAACTGCTGAAATACAAAACCAATTTCTTTATTACGCACAACCGCCAATGCATTATCATCCATTTTACTTACATCCTGATTGTTCAGAATATATTTTCCGCCGGTAGGCGAATCCAAACAACCAATGATATTCATCAATGTACTCTTTCCCGAACCGGAAGGCCCCATCAATGCCAAATATTCATTGCGATAAACATCCAGTGAGAGGCCTTTCAGGACTTTCAACTCCTGTTTGCCCATAAAGTAACTTTTCTCAATCTTATCGAGATGAATAATGCCTACCGCCATTCTATGGATTTAAAACTTTGGGAACTTTAAAAAATGTTTCATCGTGTAATGGTGCGTTTTGCAATCCTGCTGCCCGGTCAATCGATTTTTCCACTTCATCTTCACGCAGCACTGATACGGCATCGCCCATATATGTAATTGGCGAAATGCCTTCGAGGTTCAATTCATTGAGTTTTTCCACAAATTGAATCATTCGTTGCAAATCATTTTTAATGTCTTCTTTTTCTTTGTCAGAAAAACGCAGCTTTGAAAGCTGGGATAATTTTTCAATTAACGCATCATTGACTTCCATGCTACAAAGATAACCAGAACCCGACAGTCTGCAGAACCGGGTATAAGGACTTCCATTTTTACACACTAGTTTACAAGTTCAATTTATTAACTTCGGCACTTTATGAAGCAGACAAAAAATATGAATCCGGGCCATCAAGAGATAGTGATGAGTGGCATTCGTCCGACCGGTTTTTTGCATATCGGAAATTATTTTGGTGCGCTGAAGAATTATATCAAAATGCAAGATGAGTATGAATGTTTTTTTATGATTGCCGACTTGCATTCGCTGACGACGCATCCCGATACAAAAGATTTGAAACCGAATGTACATCGGGTTGTTTCGGAACATATTGCTTGCGGCCTCGACCCGGAAAAAGTGGCATTATATTGTCAAAGTCATGTGCCACAGACTGCTGAATTATATCTCTACCTGAATATGTTGGCCTATAAAGGGGAACTGGAAAAAACGCCGACTTTTAAAGATAAAGTACGCTTACAACCCGAGAATGTGAATGCCGGTTTGTTGACCTATCCGGTGCTGCAAGCCGCCGATATTATTTTGCACAGGGCAGTGGCTGTGCCGGTAGGAAAAGACCAGGAGCAACACCTTGAAATGGCTCGCAATTTTGTGAAAAGATTCAACCATCGCTATGGTGAAGTGTTTCCAGAACCACAGGCGTTTAATTTTGCCAATGCGTTGGTGAAAGTGCCAAGCCTCGATGGCAAAGGGAAAATGAGTAAAAGTGAAAACCAATTGGCAACGATATATCTCTCCGATGATGATGATTTGATTCGCAAAAAAATTAAAAAAGCAAAAACTGATAGCGGCCCTACTGAACAAAATGCACCAAAGCCGGATTATATCGAGAACATTTTCAATTTGATGAAACTGGTGAGCTCAGAGGAAGTAGTTGCAAATTTTGAATCGGCATACAGGGATTGCACGATACGCTATGGCGATTTGAAAAAACAATTGGGAGAAGATATGGTTCAGTTTGTACGTCCTATACGAGAAAAAGCGGAAGCCATTCGCCAGGATGAAAAATACCTGAAAGAAGTTCTTGCAATGGGAGCCGAAAAAGCGGTAAAAAGTGCTGCTGCTACTATGAAAATCGTTCGTGAAGTCATGGGGCTGAATTATTTCCCCGAAAAATAACTATCAAAAGAACTAAATTTTTTCTTTATAGAGAATTCGATATTTTTATCGCCGCTTCAATTATCAAAATTTTAAAAACTCCCTCCCGGGAAATGGGAAATGGCTAAATCGAAAAAACCTAAACACATTGCAATTGCCGGCAATATTGGTGCCGGAAAAACGACATTAACAGAAATGCTGAGTAAGCATTATAAATGGATTCCCAATTTTGAAGATGTGGACCATAATCCATACCTGATGGATTTTTATGAAGACATGCCTCGCTGGAGTTTCAACCTGCAAATTTATTTTTTGAATAGCCGTTTGCAACAATTAGTGGATATACAAAAAGGAACGGAAACTGTTATTCAGGATAGAACCATTTATGAAGATGCCAATATTTTTGCCCCCAATTTGCATGAAATGGGTTTAATGAGTAAAAGAGATTTTGATAATTATTTTCAGTTTTTTCAAACCTTAAAAACATTGGTTCAGCCACCCGACCTTTTAATTTATCTGAACGCATCGGTACCTACGTTGGTCGGACAAATTCAAAAAAGAGGTAGAGAATATGAAGAAAATATTCGACTGGATTATTTGAAAAAACTAAATGTTTATTACAACAAATGGATTGAAACGTACAAAGAAGGAAAGTTGTTGATTATTGATGTTGATAATAACAAATTTGCAGAAAATGATGAAGACTTTGGTGCTATCATTCAAAAAGTAGATGCTGAACTTTACGGCTTATTTTAATAATCGCTATAGGCTGCGTATTGCTCCAATAATAGTTTAATTTTTGCTATCCATTCGGCTTGTTTTTTTTCGTTGATGCTGTGATTGGTTTCTTTATCGTACTGATCTTGCATCGCCGATTTTTCACGAATGATTTTATCATAAATATCATCGAGTCCTTGTTTTGATTTTCTGCCTTCGTATTTATACTCACTCATCTCTTTGTACAATTTTCTGGCAAAAATTTCTGCAATATCAAAATGGCCTTGTTCGTGGCTTAAGATGTAAGGTGTTTTATGCCGGCCCCAGCTTCGGGTAGCCGAAAAATATGATTTGATTTTATAGGACATTTTATCCTGGTAAAAATCATAGCTGATAACGAGATAGGTGGAAGTAGATGCAGCGGCATCACTGAACTGATTAGGCTGGCCTTTATAATCGGCCCAGGTCAATTTTTTTTGTGCATCCCATTTCAAAAGCACTTCATTTTTACTTTGCGCTGCTATATTATTTTGCGCAGCGAAACAAAAAGAAATAAGGATGTAGAACAATAATTTCATATTTCAATACAACGTAAAGTAGGGTTGAAAATTTTAATGGCTGCATGCAGTCACGTTAAATAAAAATAAAAATCCCCGGTCTTTTGGTAGTCCGGGGATAGATGTAAAACCGTCCTCTTTATAAAATCATCAGGCTTTGGGTGCCGCATCTAGTACTTCCTGCGATACACCGTCAGCATATTGTTCAAAATTTTTGACAAACATTCCGGCGAGGTATTTCGATTTTTTGGTAAAAGCTTCTTTATCGCTCCATGTATTGATAGGGTTTAAAACTTCATCCGGTACATTCGGGCAAGAAGTCGGAATATGAAAACCGAAAATCGGGTCTATTTCGTAAGACACATTATCGAGTTGGCCTTCAAGAGCAGCGGTAATCATGGCCCGGGTATATTTTAATTTCATTCTGCTGCCGGTACCATATTCGCCACCGGTCCAACCGGTATTGACCATCCACACATGTACATTGTGCTTTTGCATTTTTTCGCCCAGCATTTTAGCATATTGACCGGGATGCAAAGGAATAAACGGTGCACCAAAACAAGCACTAAATGTAGGTTTGGGTTCGGTAATACCAGTTTCTGTTCCTGCTACTTTAGCTGTATAACCCGAAATAAACTGGTACATAGCTTGTCCGGGGCTCAATTTTGAAATAGGAGGCAATACGCCAAATGCATCACAAGTAAGAATGAAAATATTTTTTGGCAACCCACCTATTGAAGGGATTTGCGCATTGCTGATAAATTCTATGGGATAAGAAACCCTTGTGTTTTCAGTGATGGTAGCATCATCGAAATTTATTTTATTGGTTCCTTCAAAAAATTTTGTGTTTTCGACCAAAGCGCCGGGGCGAATGGCGTTATAAATTTCGGGTTCTTTTTCGGCACTCAGATTAATCGCTTTGGCATAGCAGCCGCCTTCAAAATTGAAAATGTTATCATCCGTCCAGGCATGTTCATCATCGCCGATGAGTTGGCGATTGGGGTCGGCACTGAGGGTTGTTTTACCGGTGCCACTCAATCCAAAAAAGATGGCTGTATCACCGTCTTTTCCCATATTGGCACTGCAATGCATACTCAAAACTTTTTTCTCTAATGGCAGCACATAATTGAGGATACTGAAAATACCTTTTTTGATTTCGCCGGTATAGCCCGTGCCGGCAATCAGTATCATTTTTCTTTTGAAAGAAATAACAGCCGCATTTTCTTGCCTTACGCCACATTCTTTGGCATCCAGAAAAAGATTGGGCAGGGAAAAAACATGCCAATCGGGTTTGAAATTTTCAAGTTCTTCCTCTTTTGGACGTAGAAACATATTGTAAGCAAAAAGATTGTTCCAGGGCTTTTCATTGATAACCCTGACATTCAATTGATACCGCGGATCGGCGCAAGCCACACAATCCCGTACCCAAAACTCATCGAGATTTTCCAAAAACGTCATCGACTTTTTATAAATAATGTCGAAATATTTGGTATCGATGGGCATATTAATTTCATTCCAGTTTACGGTATCGGCAGTTACTTCATCTTTTACAATGAATCTGTCTTTTGGAGAACGCCCTGTAAATGCTCCGGTATTAATGACTAAAGCACCGGTATCGCTCAGTTCACCTTCATTCATGCGTAAGGTTTCTTGTACGAGCTCCTCCGGTGATGATTGATAATGAATTGATTCTGTACTTTTTAGTCCTAAATCGAGGAGTGTCTTTACGGGGATGGCAAAGATAGGTGCAGACATAGAGGCAAAAATTATTTGATGATGGGACAAAGGTAAAGGAGTATTGCCGTTAAAAACAAACAAATGTTAGCCACAACAAGAAGTTTTATGAAAAAATATAATTTCCGGTTGTTTTTTTATTACCAGATAAGATTTTTGCACGTTTATAAAGAAAGATGTTTGAAAATTTTATTTGCTTATTAACTTTAGCCCTTCTTGAACAATCTTTTTTGAACAAATTTTTTCACCAAATAACCTTGTAATATGAAATATTTACCTCTTGATTCTGCCATTTTTGTAAAAAACAGGGAGCGGTTCACACGGAAAATGAAATCTCATTCGATTGCCATTTTTGTCAGCAATGATGAAGTGTCGAGCAATGGCGATGCCATTTATAATTTTGAACAAAACAGCGATTTATTCTGGCTCAGCGGCATTACGCAGGAAGATAGTATGGTCGTTTTATTTCCCGATCATCCCGATCCAAAATACCGTGAAGTATTGGTATTGGTACGTCCCAACGAATTGAAAGAAAAATGGGATGGCAAAAGATTGAGAATTGAAGAAGCGCAAAAAATCAGCGGCATCAATACAATCGTGTGGCTCGACAGCCTCGATGGATTATTGCAAACCTGGATTCACCTGGCCGATAATATTTACCTCGATAGCAACGAAAATGACCGCAAAGCCAATTTGCTTCGTACCCGGGAGTACCGCTTTATTGACGAAATGAGAAGCCGTTTTCCGCTTCATCATTATTTCCGGGCAGCAAAAATTCTGAAAGAATTGCGAGGCATTAAAACTGCACTTGAAGTTGAGGTTATTCAAAAAGCGATTGACATCACGGAAAATACATTTCGTAGTTTATTGAAATTCATTAAACCCGGTGTAATGGAATATGAAATTGAAGCTGAAATATTTCATTCTTTTTTGAGCCAACGGGCAACCGGGCCGGCGTATAATAGCATTGTAGCCAGTGGTGATAGGGCAAGGACATTACACTACGTCAGTAATAACCAGGAATGTAAAGACGGCGAATTAATCCTGATGGATTTTGGTGCCAAATATGGCGGATACTGTGCCGACTTAACCCGCACCATTCCCGTCAACGGAAAATTTGGCCGCAGGCAAAAAAGAGTGTACAACACTTGTTTGCATTTGCATAATTATGCCAAAAGTATTTTGAAACCCGGCATTACGGTAGAAAAATATACCGAAATGGTGGGTGAAGAAGCAACAAAACAATTCCTGAAAATAGGATTGCTGCGCAAATCGCAAGTGAAAAATGAAGACCCCGAAAACAGGGCATACCGCAAATATTTATACCACGGTATTTCTCACCACATGGGCATAGATGTACATGATTTGGGAACAAGAACTGAACCCATAAAACCGGGTATGGTATTTACTGTAGAACCGGGCATTTATATTGAAGAAGAACAAATGGGCATTCGTATTGAAAATAATTTTTGGATAACCCGCAATGGAAATAAAGACCTAATGAAAAATATTCCCATTACTGCAGAAGATATTGAAGCGCTGATGAAGGAATAGTGGGGCAAAAGGCAAAAATTGGGTATCTTTAAAGTATGGAAAATAGCCCTGAACTAAAGGCTTTGATTCGAAAAAATGCTCATCTTTTTTGGTATTCTAAGGACTCGGAAAAAGAAAATTTACCTTTGTCCGTAGTGTTAGAGTTTTTTATCAATTATGCTGACAAAGAAGATATAAAGAGCTTATTTAACATTGTAGGAATAAAAAATGCTGCTGCTATTTTTTTTGAACAAGTAAATAAGTCTGAAAGAGCGGCTAATAATTATGATGCAATAACCAGAAATTATTTCAGCCTTTATTTTAACAAATATGCATCTTGAAATATTAAATAAAGAGCAAAACGATTTACTGCCCTTTATTAAGAGATATTCAAAACATTATTATCTAGTTGGCGGAACTGCTATTGCATTACATATAGGTCATCGCAGGTCTATTGATTTCGATTTATTTACGGAGGATGAAATTAAAAGTATAAGAATAAAAAGACAGGTTGCGGAAGCAGGCTTTTCTTCAAATGTAATCCTGCAAAAAGTTGATCAGATTCATTTCACTATTAATTCCGTTAAACTCACTTTTTTTCAATTTCCCTTTTCTATTGCAGCTGAAAATTATTATGAAAACCATTTTCGTATTCCTGATTTATTAACTTTAGCCGCTATGAAAGCTTTTGCACTTGGTGGAAGGGGAAAATGGAAAGATTACATTGATTTGTATTTTATTATAAAGTTTCATTTCGGCATAAAGGAAATTTGCAATAAAGCTACTCAGTTATTTTCAGGTGTTTTTAATCCTGCATTATTTTACAAACAATTATGTTATTTTGATGATATTAGCTTTGAAGAACATGTAGAAATGATGCCGGGTTTTGAAGTAAACGAAAAAGAAGTAAAAGATTTTTTAACGGACGCTGCATTAACTGGATTTTAATCTTAATTTATATTTATTGATGAAACAAATCCCTAACTTTTTTACACTACTGAATTTAGTCTTTGGTTGCCTGGCCATCGTTTTTATTTTGCAAAATGGTATTGTTATTACAACAGATGCGCAGGGTAGTTTTTTAATCGATATACCGGAAAAAATTTGGTTGGCTTCTTTATTTATCGGCTTGGCAGCTGTCGCCGATTTTTTGGATGGTCTCCTTGCCAGGCTTTTGCAGGTATCGTCCGATATGGGCAAACAATTAGATTCATTGGCTGACATAGTAAGTTTTGGAGTTGCTCCGGCATTAATCATCTTTCAATTTCTTCGCTTGAGTCTGGCACAGGGTGAGGATGGATTGCAATCCTCTTTTTTATGGTTATTACCGGCTTTTATTTTGCCCTGTGCTGCTGCTTGGCGATTGGCAAAGTTTAATTTGAATACAAGTTCTTCACTTTCATTTTCGGGAATGCCAGTTCCGGCTGTTGGTATTTTTGTGGCTTCATTGCCATTGATTTATTGGAATGTCAATATTGCTTGGGTGCAGGATGTATTGTTGAACAACCGTTTTTTATATGCATTAATTGCGGTTTTGTCCTGGCTGATGGTATCTAAAATTCCTATGCTGTCATTAAAATTTGAAAATTTTAGTGTGCAGAAAAATTTGCCGAAGTATATTTTATTGGTGTTGGCCATTATCGCAATGATTTTATTGCAATGGTTGGCTATTCCTGTTATTATACTTCTTTATGTTCTTTTATCTTTGCTTTTCAAAACAAAAACATCATGACATATAATGTGCAAATAAAAGTGATGCCATTGAAGGAATTGTTGGATCCTCAAGGGAAAGCCGTCATGAACGGTTTGTCCAATCTTGGAATCGACAAGGTAGAAGATGTAAGAATCGGAAAAAACATTGTACTGCAAGTCAATGCCGATACACCGGCACAAGCACAGGAAATAGCTGAAGCTGCCAGCCAAAAATTATTGGCCAATCCGGTGATGGAATATTTTGAAGTAATGGTTAGTAGTAATGATTAATTAAGGAATTAAGTTGATTGGTTTACCAATCAACCAATCAACCAACCAATTATGCTCTATCTCGTTCCTACACCCATCGGCAATTTAAAAGACATTACATTTCGGGCTATAGAAGTGTTGAAGGAAGTAGATGTAATACTGGCCGAAGATACCCGCACGACGGCTAAATTATTACAAGCTTACCAGGTTGAAAAACCACAAACGCCATATCATCAGCACAATGAACATAAAGTATTGCAGCATATTGTCAATCAGTTGCTCGAAGGAAAAAATATGGCTTTGGTAACTGATGCAGGCACACCCGGCATTTCAGATCCTGCTTTTTTATTGGTAAGGGAATGTTTGAAATGTGGTATCAAAGTGGAAACACTGCCCGGTGCAACTGCTTTTGTGCCCGCTTTGGTCAATAGCGGTATTCCGACCAATCGCTTTTGTTTTGAAGGTTTTTTACCACAAAAAAAAGGGAGACAAACTTTATTAAAACAATTAGCCGAAGAAGAAAGAACAATGGTTTTTTATGAATCGCCACAACGTTTGGTGAAAACGCTAACCGATTTTGTTGCATTTTTTGGAGAGGAAAGACAATGTGCTGTCAGTCGTGAACTCACGAAGCTTTACGAAGAAAATAAACATGGAACATTAAAAGAACTGGCCAAATATTTTGGCGAAAAAAATGTAAAAGGAGAGATTGTTATTATCGTAGCCGGGAAAACTTAATAAAAAACGGCAACCTCTTCCAGGGGTTTTCTTGCCAGTTTCGGTACCCAACACTCATCAGCCGGATAACCAACCGGAATCAATAAAAATGGTTTTTCATTTTCAGGCCGGTGCAATATTTTTTGAAGAAAATTCATTGGCGAAGGCGTATGTGTCAAAGCGCCAAGGCCTGCATGATGTATCGCTGCCAGCAAAAAACCACAAGCCAAACCCACACTTTCATTGGCATAATAAACTCTTGTTTTTTTATTTGCTTTCCAATCATAACTTTTTTTGAAAACTATAATCAGGTAAGGAGCGGTTTCCAGAAATTCTTTTTTCCAGTCTGTTTGTAAAGGTTTCAAATCATTGAGCCATTCATCGGGCATCCGTCCGTGGTAGCTTTCATATTCTTCTATTTCGGCCGCTTCCCTGATTTGTTTTTTGATATTATTATCACTCACTACACAAAAAGTCCAGGGCTGTTTGTGTGCACCACTGGGCGCCGAAGAAGCACTGCGTATAATATTTTCAATTACTTCCTTGGGAATAGGTTTGTCAGAAAAATCTCTTATTGTTCGCCGCTTATCCAACCATTTATAAAATTCATCACTCTTTTGTATCATTGCCGATGTAGAATAAGTTTCTTTGGTGTAAGTCACAAAAGGGAAACCGTCTATTTCTTTTGATTGTATCATATCTTGTGTTTTAACGAAATTTAACAACTTAAAAATAAACTATGCGAAAGATTTTTTATGTCATCATGTTTTTTTTGGGATTTTCATTTGTATGCCAGGCACAGCCGGATCGTTGGCAACAAAAAGTCAATTATGTGATGAATATTGATATGAATGTACAAACGAATCAATTTACAGGTACACAAAAACTTGAATACTGGAATAATTCGCCGGATACATTGTTCAGGGTTTTCTATCATTTATATTTTAATGCATTTCAGCCCGGCAGCATGATGGATGAAAGAAGCAGGCGCCAGGGAGTAGTGAATGGCCCCGGTGGCCGTCCCGATTGGGATAGTCGTGTCCGCGACAGGATTTTTCATTTACAACCTGATGAAATCGGGTACCAGAAAATTCTTTCTTTAAAAATGGATGGCCGTCCGCAACAATTTAAAATGCTGGAAACGATTTTAGAAGTTGATTTGGATAAACCGATTTTGCCAAAATCAAAAGTAGTCTTTGATATGAATTTCGAAGCACAGGTGCCCATCCAAATTCGCCGTAGCGGCCGCGACAATCCTTCGACCAAGGTTCGTTATTCAATGAGCCAGTGGTATCCCAAACTTTGCGAATATGATTATGAAGGTTGGCATCCTACACCTTATGTTGGCCGTGAGTTTTATGGCGTTTGGGGCGATTATGATGTCAGCATCAAAATCGATAAAAATTATATTCTCGGTGGCACCGGTTATTTACAAAACGCCGACGAAATTGGTTATGGCTATGAAAAGAAAGGAGAGAAAGTACATCGCCCGGCGGGCAATACATTAACCTGGCATTTTATAGCACCCAATGTGCATGATTTTGTTTGGGCTGCCGATCCGGAATTTATTCATGAAAGCAGACAAGTCAATGATCATTTAACGCTGAATATTTTATATAAAACAACAAATGCAACCGCAAAAGCTTGGGAGAATATTTTAGACCAGGCAGAAAAGGCATTGCCATATATCGAAAAAACTTTTGGGCCTTATCCATATAAGCAATATTCGTTTATTCATGGCGGTGATGGCGGCATGGAATACCCAATGGCTACTTTACTTTTCACTCCTGGTGCCTGGCTGCATGAGTGGATGCATAGTTGGTACCAGTGTTTGTTGGGCACCAATGAATCTTTATATCCCTGGATGGATGAAGGGTTTACTTCTTATGCTGAAGACAGGGTCAGGGCATTCCTGGATAATGATTCAGGATTTGTATATAGCAATGCCTATAATACTTATAAATATTTAGCACTAAGTGGAAAAGAAGAACCTTTATCTACACATGCCGATCACTATAATTTGAACCTGGCGTATGGTGCTGCCGCCTATTCCAAAGGCGAAGTGTTTATGGAACAATTGGGGTATATCGTGGGCGATAAAGTCCGGGATAACATCCTGCATGAATATTATAAAGAATGGAAATTCAAACATCCTAATGCCAGCGATTTTATTCGGGTAGCAGAAAAAGTAAGTAAGATGAAATTGGATTGGTACAAAGAGTTTTGGATTTACTCCACCAAAACAATTGATTACGGTATTGACAGCCTTTGGGAAGCTGACGGTGTTACCAATATTCGACTCAAACAAATTGGACTGATTCCCATGCCCATCGATGTGCAATTAACTTTTAAAGACGGTTCAAAAGAATTGCATTATATCCCCATGGATTTAATGTATGGAGAAAAACCAAATGAAAACCCAGACATTCCGCGAAAAGTTTATCCGGCCTGGAATTGGACCAGCGATACCTATACTATTTCCACTACAAAAAAGTTATTTGATTTCAAAGCCGTAGAGATAGATCCTTCATTAAGGATGGCTGATGTCAATCGAAAAAATAATAAACTGGAACCGCAATGGTAAACGTAGTACGAATTGCAAACAAAAACCTCTATCAGGAAGACAGAGGTTTTTTTAACGGTTTTAATTAAGCCCTACAAATAAATAAATGAATTTTCGGACTCATTTAATTTGACAGGTCAAAAATAATAGAGGTTGCATTCAAGCATATACCCCAAAAGTGGTATTTTTTAATTCGAAATGAATAAAAGTTTTTTTTCTGTGAAAAATGTTTCCGGAAACAGTGAATAGATGTCCGTGATACGTGGTTTTGTATGGCTTTCCCGAATTTCAAGATCCAAGTTGCCGCCTTTGAGGCAAATAAGCCCGGAGTGGCTATCGGCAGCAGGTTGGTTTTTTAACAAAGGACGGCTCCATTGCCATAATTTTTTAAGCGGGGCTACCGCACGGGAAACCACAAAATCGTATTTTCTATTTCGTATATCTTCTATTCGGCTATGAGTGGTCGTTATATTTTTGATACCTGTTTCTTCGGCAATGGCTTCTACTACTTTTAATTTTTTGGCAATGCTATCGACCAAATGAAAACGAACTTCCGGAAAATAAATAGCCAAAGGAATGCCCGGAAAACCACCACCGGTGCCGAGGTCTATTATGTCGCAATACGTCCCGAAATCAAAACAAGCGGCTATACTTAAGGAATGTAACACATGGTTTTCATACAAACTGTCAATGTCTTTTCTGGAAATGACATTTATTTTTTCATTCCAGGTTTTATAGAGCGGACCGAGCATTTGAAATTGTTCAATCTGCTGTTGGGAAAGCGAAGGAAAATATTTTAGTATCAAATCCATGAACAATTACCATTTGTTTTTCGGTTTTCTCCACAAGGCCGGGGCGAATATGAGGTAGTAAAAAAACATCCAGATATCCAGGAATAAAAACCAAGGCCATAAATCTTTCTCATCCATTTTTTTCATCGATTTGTAAAAAACAACCGCCTGGATGAGCAATCGTAAACCAAAAACGGCGAGGGCAAATCGCCAATCGTACAAAATGATGGCAGCCGCTAAAAAAGGATAAAAAAGAAATTGTGTAACAAAATAAATGCCTAATAATATTTTGTGTTTGGGGCGATACCATTTGGCTGTTGAATAATGCCTTGCTTTTTGCGCCAGCCAATTTTTCCATTTCGTTTTTGGTATGGAACGGGTGATGGCTTCAGGGTCGAGTACAATGGCTGTATTATTTTTTTTAGCCGCTTTATTGACAAATAAATCATCATCGCCGCTGGGAATATGGTTAATCGATGCAAACCCTTTTTGTTTGAAAAACAACTCTTTTTTGTAAGATAAATTTCTGCCAACACCCATGTAAGGTATTCCTGCTAATGCGTAAGATAAATATTGTAGAGCCGTATGATAGGTTTCAAAACGAATGAGTTTATTCAGCACTCCTCTTTTTTTATGGTATGCACCATAGCCTAAAACAATATCAATATTTTCGGCATAACCATTTTGCATTTTTTGAATCCATTGTTCACTGGCAGGCACACAGTCAGCATCAGTCAGTAATAAAATTTCATGTTTTGACTCTCGAATACCAATGGATAAAGGATATTTTTTGCCCGCAATATGAATGGCTTCTTGCGTTAGCTCTACAACATGTAGTGATTTAAAAGTTTTTTTTAACTCTTGCAAAATGTATTTTGAATCGTCGAGCGAATTATCGTTTACAACCACTACTTCATAAGTGCTCGGATAAGATTGTACCAATACGCCCGGAAGATTACGAGCCAGGTTTTCATCTTCATCCCTGGCACAAATAATAACAGAAACCGGATGGCTCTGTGATTTTATTTTTTGTTTGACTTTATAAAATGCAATCCGGGCAAAGAAAAACAAGTAATAAAATAATTGTATTGCTGTAATGGCAACAAAGCAGTAAAAAATTATTTCTCCCAGCAGGATTGGTGGCATAGCGGCGAAGATAATTAAGAAACGAATTAACCGAAAAGAATTAAGAGAACACCCGATGATTTAAAATTTATACCGACCTTTCACGCATCGAAACAGAACGATGTATTATGGCTGCACTTGATTTCCAAATAGATTGTAAAGACACCCAATCCCATGCCCGGGCCGGCACTATCATGACAGATCATGGTAGTATTCAAACGCCTATTTTCATGCCCGTAGGTACGGCAGGAAGTGTAAAAGCAGTGTCGCAACAACAATTGATGCAGGATGTTAAAGCACAAATTATTCTCGGTAATACTTACCATTTGTATTTACGCCCCGGTTTGAAAGTATTGGAAAAAGCCGGTGGCTTGCACCAATTTAACAGTTGGCCCAAACCCATATTGACAGACAGTGGCGGATACCAGGTTTTTTCATTATCGGGCAGCCGGAAAATAAAAGAAGAAGGCGTCACATTTCAATCGCATATAGATGGCAGTAAGCATTTATTTACCCCTGAAAATGTAATGGATATTCAACGAAGTATTGGCGGCGATATCATTATGGCATTTGACGAATGTCCTCCCGGCGGCAGCGATTTTACGTATGCCCGCAAGTCGATGGAATTGACACATCGCTGGTTAGACAGGTGTTGGAATCAGTTCCAGACAACAAGTGCAAAATATGGCTACACACAAAATTTATTTCCAATCGTACAAGGTGGCACATTTAAAGATTTGCGCCGGCAATCCTGCGAATATATTGCTGCAAAAGAAGCTACCGGCAATGCCATTGGTGGCTTAAGTGTAGGTGAACCCGAAGACGTAATGTATGAAATTTGTGAATGGTGTTGCACCCACTTGCCAAAAGAAAAACCCCGCTACCTGATGGGCGTTGGTACACCCTGGAATATTTTAGAATGTATCGGTATGGGAGTCGATATGTTCGATTGCGTAATGCCAACCCGCAATGGAAGAAATGCAATGTTATTTACCTCCAAAGGTGTAATCAATATTGATAATAAAAAATGGGAATTAGATATGTCACCTATCGACGAAGAGTTGGATTCCGTGGTGAGTCAACAATACAGCAAAGCCTACCTGCGGCATTTAATGAAAGCCAAAGAATATCTTGGTTACACGATTGCCAGTTTGCACAACCTGGCCTTTTATCTGTGGCTAGTAGGCGAAGCGAGACAACAAATTAAGCTTGGACAATATCATACATGGAAACAAGAAATGATACCCAAATTAAAAACCAAATTGTAAAGTTTCTTTCACATGCAGACAGTTTTATTTCTTCTATTTTTGTTGAAAGCAAAATAAAGCCGGCGTTGAAAAATACATATTTCATTGCATGAAGAAAATTGATTGGTATATATTAAAAAAGTTCCTGGTTACATTCATTTTTTGTTTGTTGCTGTTTACAGTAATTGCGGTAGCAGTGGATACAAGTGAGAAGACTGATAATTTTGTACAATCCGGTTTGTCCACTTATGAAATCATTACCCAATATTTTTTCGGTTTTGTACCTTTTATCTGGAGTTTGCTTTTCCCGCTTTTTGTATTTATCGCTGTCATTTTTTTTACCAGCAAGATGGCTTCCAATTCAGAAATTATTGCCATCCTGGCCAGCGGTACCAGTTACAATCGTTTTTTGCGTCCTTATATTATTGGTGGTTTGTTTTTATCTATTGTCTTATGGGTTGGCACCCGTTACTGGATTCCAAAAGCCAATGTGTTGAGAAGTAATTTTCAACAGAATTATATTGACAAGAATAATCCCAACATCAACCGGCAGTATGGTAATTGTTATAATTGTTTTTACCTACGTGCCGATTCCAATACGTTTGTGGGAATTAAGAATTTTGATACGGCTTCCAAATCATCTTCCGGGTTTTTTCTGGACCGGGTAAAAAATAATCAGTTAACGTATAATATTCGGGCCAACCGTTTAGTTTGGAATGCCTCCAAAAACAAATGGGAACTTATCAATGCGGTAGAACGATTCATTGATAGCCTTGAAGAAAAAGTCGTTTATCATGACACATTAACCATTCGGTTATTGGTACAGCCATCGGAACTGAGAAAAGATTATTACCTGAAAGATAAATTGACTACACCGGAATTGGTGGCATTTATTCGTAAAGAAGAAAAAAGAGGAACCGAAGGGTTGAATACATTTGAAGTAGAACGGCACCGGCGCAATGCTACACCCACAACGGTTTTTTTATTAACCATCATTGGCGTTGTCATTGCCAGTCGGAAAACAAGAGGTGGCAGCGGCGTACACCTTGCTTTGGGCATAACGATTGCCGCATTGTTCATCATCGCCGATAGATTTTCTACCGTATTTGCCACCAAAGGAAATTTTCCACCAATGCTGGCGGCCTGGATACCCAATCTTGCATTTGCTTTTGTGGCGTATTGGCTTTACCGGCGAACGCCAAAATAAGCCGGCAAAAAAAGGTTGACGAAATGCTTTCCATTTTGTTCACGAAACTGGCTTTGCGTACCTTTGCCCTTCGATAAACGACATCAATCACATTTAAAATAAAGTAACATGGGAATAGTTAAACAAAGATTCAGAGCCAAGTCTAAGACTGTAGCTGCTGAAATAAGGAAGATATTAAATGAGCATGGCGATAAGGTAATTGGAAAGGTTAAACTATCCCAGATATACCAGGGAATGCGAGGCATTACAGGGCTTGTGTCCGAAACTTCTTTGCTCGACCCACAAGATGGTATTCGTTTTCGTACGTATTCCATTCCTGATTTAAGAAAAAGACTGGCTAAAGCAGAAGGTGGTACAGAACCATTGCCCGAAGGGTTATTTTACCTGATGTTGTGCGCCAAATTACCAACGGAAGATGATGTAGCACACATGAGTTCTGTGATGCAAAGAAGAAGCCACGTTCCGAATCATGTATTTGATACAATTGAGGCATTGCCTATCAATACACATCCAATGACACAGTTTGTGGTAGGTGTGATGGCATTGCAAACAGAAAGCCAGTTTGCCAAAAAATATGCAGCCGGCATGAATAAAAAAGATTATTGGGAAGCTGTTTTTGACGATTCAATGGATTTGATTGCCCGATTGCCTCGTATCGCTGCGTACGTTTATCGTAGAAAATATAAAGGCGGCGATCATATTCAACCCAATGGATTATTGGATTGGGCCGGCAATTTTGCCCACATGATGGGATACGAAGATGAAAGTTTTAAAGAATTGATGCGGTTGTATATGACGATTCATGCTGATCATGAAGGTGGCAATGTTTCTGCACACACTGTGCACCTTGTCGGTTCGGCACTCAGCGATCCTTATTTGGCTTATGCCGCCGGAATGAATGGATTGGCAGGCCCTTTACATGGACTGGCTAACCAGGAAGTTATCAAGTGGATTTTTGAATTGCTGGAAAAATTAAAAACAGACAATCCTACCAAAGAACAGATTGCAGAATATGTAAAGAAAACGTTGAATGATGGAAAGGTTGTTCCCGGTTACGGACATGCTGTTTTACGCAAAACCGATCCGAGGTTTGAAGCCCAAATGGCATTTGGTAAAAAACACATGCCGGATGATCCATTGGTCAATACGGTTTGGAAAATTTATGAAGTTGTACCACCCATTTTAAAATCATTGGGGAAAGTAAAAAATCCATGGCCCAATGTAGATGCACATAGCGGAGCTTTGTTGGTTCATTATGGTATGAAAGAATATGAATTTTATACCGTTTTGTTTGCCGTGAGCCGGGCATTGGGTGTATTGGCAAGTCTTTGTTGGGATCGGGCACTTGGATTACCATTGGAACGGCCCAAATCCGTTTCTACAAGAGTTGTCAAACTCTGGCTCGAAGGCAAAGAAAAAATCTGGGGCAATTAATCCTATTTTTAATAATGAAAAAAGGCTGTCGAAAAAGACAGCCTCATTTTTGTGGAGGTTACCGGAGTCGAACCGGTGACCTTTTGCATGCCATGCAAACGCTCTAGCCAACTGAGCTAAACCCCCGGTTTTTTAAAGCAGACCGCAAAAATAGGGTTTTCAGTTTTACTCGCAAACAAGTTATAGCAATTCTAAAAACCTATTACGTAAAAAAAATCCGAAGTATCTGTAGGTGTTTTATTTTTGTGGTATGGGAGTCTGGAGTCAAATAGCCGAATACCTTTTTTTAAAAAAGAAAGACCCGAACAGGCCAAAGAGCAAATGGATTGGTTATATGCATAACATCAATCGTATTAGCATTTTTGTTTTTATTATTTGCTTAATCATTTTGATGATTAAATTACTTACCTGAGGCAATCGGTAATAATGCCGGCTGCATTGGCAGATGCCGGCCCCCCGGTCGATAAAATATTCCAAAGAGCAGTATAATCAGTTTGTAATTGTTGTCGGTATCGTTCGTCGTTTACTAAAGCAGTTAATTCTTTTTTTACAGCAGGTAAAGTAAAATCATTTTGTACCAATTCTTTGACGACGGCTTTATTCATAATCAAATTGACCAGCGAGATAAATTTCACTTTTACTAAACGTTTGCCGATTTGGTAAGAAATATATGAGCCTTTGTAACAAACCATTTCAGGTACACCAAACAGTGCTGTTTCTAAAGTAGCAGTACCGGAAGTTACAATAGCAGCTTTGGCCTGTAATAATAAATCATAGGTTTTGTTATTGACAAAAGATACATTGGTAAAGTCTTGTAATAAACTTTGGTAAAAACTTTCTTCCGTACCCGGAGCTTTGGCTACAATAAATTGATATTCGGGAAATGATCTGCTGGCTTCCAACATAATTGGAAGTTTTTTCAAAATTTCCTGCTTCCGGCTGCCGGGCAATAAAGCAATTATCGGTTTGTCCGAAAATTTTTCTGGAGAGTTTTGTTGCCTGTGTTTTTCAATTTCTTCAATCAATGGGTGCCCCACATATTCTACTTCCCAATTCCATTTGAATTGATAGTAATCTTTTTCAAAAGGTAAAATGACCAACATTTTGTCGATACATTTTTTCATAGATTTTACACGGTTTTCTTTCCAAGCCCAAACCTGTGGTGAGATGTAGTAAATAATTTTGCAACCTTTTAATAAATGTTCATTTTTTTTAGCCCATTTCGCTATGCGTATATTAAATCCGGGATAGTCAATCAGGATAATAGCATCCGGTTGAAAAGCCAATATATCTTTTTTGCAAAAAGCCAGGTTGCGAAATATTGTTCGTAAGTTCATCAACACTTCGGCGAAACCCATAAAGGCCAAACTATTGAAATGTTTGACGAGATGTCCGCCGGCTGCTTTCATTTTATCGCCACCCCAACAACGTACATCCATTTTATCATCACGTTTAGCTAATTCTTTTATAAGATTGGAACCATGTAAATCGCCGGATGCTTCACCTGCAATGATATAATATTTCATAAGCCGGCATTTTAGTTAAACAACTTGAGCAATAAAATACCTACCCCATAAAAAAGGGTGATGATAAAAATGCCTTTGAAGGTTTGTGTTTTATTGAAATGAACATAAATGGCAAATAATAATGCATTGGCAAGCAAAGAAAAAGTGCCAACGTTTGTAATGACTTTATTATCATTCATAAAATAGTTCAGGAAATCCCGGAAGCTCAGCGCATTGAATTTGAGAAGATAAACGATGACGAGTCCGAAGAAAGGTCCAATTAAACCTAATACTAAGCCGAGGCGTAAATTGTCTTTTGTAAGAAACATTTTATTGTAGTTTGTAGAAAGCCAAAAAAATTATTTCCAGGTTTTTTCAAGTTTGGTTTTCAAAGTATAATTCGTCAAATCGAATTGTACGGGCACAACGCTCACAAAATTATTATCCAAAGCCCAAACATCGGTGTCTTTATCATTATCAAAATTTACAAATTGGCCGGTTAGCCAGTAATATTTTCTGCCATGCGGGTCATCTCTTTCAATAAAATCTTCTTCATACTTGGCATAGGCTTGTTTGCATATTTTGAAACCTTTCAAAAGTTCGGGTGCTACGGCGGGAATATTTACATTCAATACCGTATGTTTATCGAAATCAGTCGAAAGCATTTTCTTCACCAAAAGTTTTACATATTCCCGGGCGCCGGTAAAATCGGCATCAATACTTGTATCCAATAAAGAAAATCCGGCAGAAGGAATACTTTCAATGGAGGCTTCCAGGGCGGCCGACATAGTACCGGAATAAATTACATTGATACTATGATTGGCACCATGATTAATTCCACTCAGGCAAAGGTCGGGTTTGCGGCGCAATACTTTATCGACTGCCAACTTTACACAATCTACAGGTGTGCCGGTACATGACCAGGTTTCTACTTTATCAAATAATGGTTCTACTTTTTGCAAACGCAAAGGCTGGCCAATGGTAATGGCGTGTCCCATACCTGACTGAGGTTTATCCGGAGCTACAACGACTATTTTGCCAAACTCTTTGACAGCTTCTACAAGATTTTTAATGCCGGGCGCAGATACGCCATCGTCATTCGTAACCAAGATGACCGGTTTGTATGGCTTGCCGGATTTTTGCGTTGCGGTTTTTTCTGCAGGATTCGATTTTTTAATCATAAGTGTACAAAAGTCTATTTTTTTCTGCCAATGCCCAAATAGCCAATAAAACATTTTTTTAAATTCTAAATAAATTAGTATTTTGCATACTAATTAAATTAGTTGATATGTCAGTAGCCAATCAAAATTTGAAATACCTGCGAAAATTGCGGGGATGGACACAGGAAGAATTTTCCCGTAAACTTCGTATTAAAAGGTCATTATTAGGTGCCTATGAAGAAGAAAGAGCAGAACCCAGGATCGATGTGCTGGAAGTTGTTTGTGATATTTTTAAGCTGACGCTGGATGAATTGCTACGCAAAGATTTAAGTGAACAAAAAGGCAATTACCTGGCGAAAAGAAGAGCGATGAAGTTGGCAATGGGCCGGCCTGATATTCCTTTTGTACCGGTGAAAGCGGCTGCCGGCTACCTGGCCGGATATGAAGACCCGGAATTTCTGGATGAACTGAATACTTTTACTTTACCCATGCTCACCGGTGGAAATTACCGTGCATTTGAAATTGTTGGCGATTCCATGTTGCCCACACCAAGCGGTTCTGTAATCGTTGGTGAAAAAATGGAAAAACTCGATGACGTAAAAAATAATATTCCTTGCATAGTTGTTTCCAGGAATGAAGGCATTGTGTATAAAAGAATTCAAAAAAGCGGAAGACAAAAAAATAAATTGACATTGGTAAGTGATAACCCGGTTTTTCACCCTTATACGATTCATGTAGATGAAATTTTAGAAATGTGGAAAGCACAGGTTGTCATTTCAAGAACCAACCCGCAAAACCGCTGGGATATGAGCCAGTTAGCTACTGTAGTTTCTGATTTACAAAACCAAGTCAGTACCTTAAAAAAGAAAATGAATTAGTAAAAACACTTATTAAATTTCGTAAAAACACTTATATAATCAGTAATAATACCGAACTGTAAAATGTTTTTTTGCAAGTTTTTGCAGTCATCAACTTTTACTTAGTCTGAGAACTTTATATTTGCCCACAGTAAGAAACTGCAAAAGATTGAAAACCATTATCCTTTTAACTGCCTTGTTTTTCAGTGTGCCTGTTCTTTGTCAAACCAAAACGGTACAGGCTGTGAAAATAGCCAAAGCACCTAAAATGGACGGCTTGTTGAATGATGAAGCCTGGATGAACATTACACCGGCTACACATTTCATTCAAAACTATCCGGACGTAGGCCAACCGGCATCTCAAAAAACAGAAGTAAAAGTAGTGTACGATAATTCGGCAATTTATTTTGGCGTTTATTTATACGACAATCCTGCGTTAGTTAGAAAACAATTGACGGCCAGAGATGATGAATCTAATAAAGACGTCGATTACTTTACTGTTTTTTTAGACACATACAACGATAAGCAAAATGGTTTTGAATTTGTAGTAACATCCGCCAATGTGCAATCCGATGCGAAATTAGGTCCCAATTTAGGTAATACAAATAATGGTATTGGCGATAAATCATGGGATGCAGTTTGGGAAAGTAAAGTACAATTTCATGATGATGGTTGGTCGTTGGAAATTAAAATTCCCTATCTCTCTCTGCGGTTTGCCAAAAAAGACATTCAAAACTGGGGTATTCAATTTCAAAGACAAATCCGAAGAACCAACGAGAAATGTTATTGGAATCCTGTGGAACCTACTATTAATGGCTTTGTCAACCAATTTGGCGAACTGGCAGGATTGAAAAATATACAACCTCCTTTGCGCCTAAGTTTTTCACCATATATTTCTACAGGATTCAGGAGTACACCGGAAGTAAATGGTTATACCAACAAATGGTTGCGTAGTGGTGGAATGGATGTAAAATATGGTATCAATGAAAGTTTTACATTAGATGCAACACTGATACCGGACTTTGGCCAGGTCATTTCCGATAATGAAATCAATAACCTTACACCTTACGAAATAAAGTTCAGGGAAAACCGCCCTTTTTTTACCGAAGGAACAGAAATTTTTAATAAGGCAGGATTGTTTTATTCAAGAAGAGTAGGGGCTACTCCTTCAAAATACGGTGAAGTGAAAAACTTTGTTGCCAATAATACGGATTGGAAAATAAATAAAAACCCAAACGTAACACAGTTGTACAATGCCACAAAATTTTCAGGACGTACAAAAGGGAAATTAGGCATTGGAATATTTAATGCTATAACTGCGCCTATGCATGCCCGTTTGCACAACACGGTTTCGGGCAAAGATTCAACCATAGAAACCGAACCACTAACCAATTATAATATTGTTGTATTGGATCAGGCACTTAAAAACAGGTCGTACCTGACTTTTACCAATACCAATGTCATCCGTGATGGCAATGCACAGGATGCCAATGTTACTGCACTTGATTTTAGTTTTTTTGATAAGAAAAATGTATTTAATATTAAGGGCTCTGCCAATTACAGTAAAATATTTTCAGCCAATGCTTACGACGGATATAGTACCAGCTTAAAAGTCGGAAAGGTGAGTGGGCAATGGCAATATTATGCACTCGGAAAGTTGGAATCAGCATACTACAATCCGCGGGATTTAGGCTATTTAGAAGCCGCTAATGAAGCATCAATATTTGCGACAGCTTCTTATACTCATTTCAAACCCACGAAAACTTTTTTGACGTATCAGTACCAGGTGTATGCCAAGTATGCCAATATCTATTTGCCCTTTGCGTTTAACGATTATCGGTTCAATGCAAGTGGTTTCTGGTTGTTCAAAAACTTTTGGGATGTATCCTTAGCCGCAGACTTTATTTCCGATCAACATGATTATTTTGTTCTCGGCGATCCGGCTTCTTATCAACGATATGTAAAACGGCCCAGGTTTGGCTCTTTAACTTTATCCGGAAGTACAGACAGCCGCAAGAAATTATATTTTAATTACTCTGTTTTAGTAGCTTCTTTTTTCAATTCGGCGCCTAATAAATCGTATCATTTAATCAGCAGTGGTTTGCGATACCGTTTCAGCAATAAATTTTCATTGGATTTTTCGTTGGATCATGAAAAAGAAACAGATTATATAATATCGGCCGGCAGAGAAATCAACAATGAATCCATCATAGCATTTGTTGATTTTACGGATATTACGTCTGTATTGTCAGGTATTTATAATTTTTCGCCTCGCTTAAATCTTACATTGCGGGCAAGGCATTACCTCAGCCGATTGAAATTTAATCGTTTTGCCAATGTGGATCAAAATGGTGAACCAATTCCAAGAGCAGGAAATGCTCATTTTGATAATTTTAATATTTTCAATCTGGATGCATTTTTAACCTGGGATTTTTCGCTTGGCAGCCGGTTAGTTGTCGGATATAAAAACTGGTTGGGCGATGATGAAATTGTGATGTTGAATGGAAAGGATACGTACTTGCGAAATCTTGGTAAACTTTTCGATTTAAGACATGGCAATGAACTGACGGTGAAGTTTGTCTATTTCTTAGACTACAATCGCTTACGGAAAAAATAATATCAAACGACCTGCATTAATTCATTTTCTTTTAAGGCATAAACGAATTCATTTTTTTGTGGTTGTACTTTTACTCCATTTTTTTTATAATGACTGAAAGCCGGTAAAAGGCATTTTTTGGGTGTGAAATAATAGCAAGGATATTTTTTTAATTTTCTTTCTTCACCAGCCAAAGGAATGACAGGATGTACATGTCCATAGAAAGTAAAAGGGGCTTTCTTTTTATTAGCGTCTTTAAACCTTTTGTCATCCAGGCGAAAGCGAAACCCTTCCACTGTAGTTTCCATTTTATGCAATTGAATATTGGCTTCTTCGTAAAATGGAAGCGTTATAATATCTTCTTTTATCTGAATAACATCGATTTGTAGTAATGAAAAATGTTTGCGCCAGGAAAAAAACTCATCGACCTGTTTTTTGTTTTTTGTTTGGGAAATATCGCCGATGAGTAACAGCTTGTCGGCTTTAAAATGATAGAGTAATGCTTTTAATCTATCGAGGTCAGCGGTGTAAGATGTTTGAGGAATTGCCAATCCGGGTTTGGTATAAATATCTTTGATGCCAAGGTGAAGATCAGCGACCACTAAGGTTTTTTTTTCTTCCCAAAAAAGGCCTCTTTCCACTGACATCCAAAAGATATTATTGGCTACGATATATGGAATCGGGTTTTGCATTTTGAAGTATGCGAATGTACAAAACAGGAGGTTGAATTTATAATTTTTGATATGTTTTGACATAAAAAAAGGATTGACCTATTGCAATCCTCCATTCAAAATATTTTTTCAAATGCCTAATGCACTTCCTTGATAATTCCGTTTTGTAAAGTCAAAAAATAAAGTTTTTTGTTTTCAAAATAATTCAACATCATTGTTTCTCTGTCTAACACCGGTTGAATATCAAATTCCCTGAAAACATCAAAATCTTTGAAAGATAAATTAGATGCAAAATCGGTTTTAAATTTCATCAGTATATTGGCAAACCGCCACATGGCTTCATAGCCACGCATTACCATATCACTTGGGCGGGCATACATATTCCGGTTGAAATAATCGATTATTTTCTGACTGATTTTATCGGTACGAGGATTGTAAAATGGCGTGCTGTAAACAATGTCTATACCTTGATAATCGGCATCTTTGAAATCATCAATTCCATCCCAGGTGGGCATACCCATTACACTCACTACATAATTTTGTTTTTTGAGCGAAGCCAATTGTTGCGTTAGTTGTTCACCAAAGTTGACATCCAAACTGCCGGCTATACATAAACTGTGTTTGACGGTATCCAAATGCTTGGCGAGGTCTTGCTCCGTAAAATTGTCGGGAAGAGTGACATATTTCAAATCCAAAGGAATACCAACTGTAGATTGACTGAAGTTGTCAAAATACATTTTTATCTGGTCTTCAAATTTCCCTTTTGTTCTGAAAACTATAAGTTGCTCAAGCGGATAATATTTTTGAATGTACCGATAAATGCTTTCTAACTGTGTTTGAATCGTAGGATTGAGCAAAACAAAATAGGGATTGCCTTCGGTGCCACCGCCATTGGGAAAATTGACATTGATAACCGGAATCATATTCTTCAAACCACTATCGGCAAAAGCCCGGACTTCGCTGCCCTTGCAATACGCCAAAATAAGTTCTACACTATCTCGAGCGGCTTTGGCCAATTGTTCATTCAAGGAAACATTTGCAGACCGTGTGTCATAAATATAAATTTCTAACGGCGCCTTTTCAATATTGAAAGTATCCAATGCTAACTGTACGCCTTCTACAAATTCCAATCCCGGATTGATGAATTTGGGGAATTCGGTTTTTGCGTAGCGATATTCATTTACATTATTGAATGCCGAATCGAGAAACAACGGAGCGAAAACCGCAATCCTATGTTTTTGTAAAGGTGTTTGTAATAAAGTTTGCTGTGCAAAAACAGCAGAGCCTGTCATTAGTAATAAAAAAAATAAATGAAATTTTTTCATAGTTAGTCTTAAACGTTATTTACTCCCATTCAATTGTGGCAGGAGGTTTACTACTGATGTCATACACTACCCGATTGATGCCTTGTACATTATTGATAATTGCATTGGACACATCGGCTAAAAACTCATAGGGCAAATGAGCCCAATCGGCTGTCATGCCATCCACACTTGTTACGGCACGTAATGCCACTGTAAATTCATAAGTCCTTTCATCGCCCATTACACCAACAGTTTTTACGGGAAGTAAGATAGCACCTGCTTGCCAAACCGTTGCATATAAATTGTTATCCTTTAATGCCTTTGTATAAATATAATCAGCTTGTTGCAATAATTGTACCTTTTCGGCTGTAATTTCTCCTAAAATTCTAATGGCCAATCCCGGGCCGGGAAAAGGATGTCGTTCAATCATAACGGCGGGAATGCCCAATTCTTTTCCTACTTTTCTTACTTCATCTTTAAATAATGAACGCAAAGGTTCTGTTAATCTTAGGTGAAGATGCTCCGGTAATCCGCCTACATTATGATGTGATTTGATAGTTACCGATGGCCCGTGCACTGAAACACTTTCAATAACATCGGGATAAATGGTGCCTTGCCCGAGAAAAGCAACATCTTTTATGTTTTTGGCTTCTTCCTGAAAAATATCAATGAATAAACTACCAATCGTTTTTCTTTTTTCTTCAGGTTCCGTTTTTCCGGCTAAGGCTGCATAAAATCTTTCTTTGGCATCAATACCTTTTACATTCAAACCGAGTTGCTGATATGTGGCTAAAACGGATTCAAATTCATCTTTTCGTAATACGCCATTGTCAACAAAAATGCCATATAAATTATTGCCAATAGCTTTATGAATTAACGTAGCAGCAACAGTAGAATCTACACCTCCACTCAAAGCCATAACGACTTTCTGATTGCCAATTTCTTTTTGCAAAGCTGATACCGTGTCAGAAATAAAATGTGCAGGTGTCCATTCCTGTTGGCAATGACAAATTTGAACCAGGAAATTATTGAGTATTTTTTTTCCTTCTGTCGAATGATACACTTCAGGATGAAACTGTACTCCATAAAACGGATGGGAAACCGTATCGTTTGTTTTATACGCTGCAATAGGAATATGGCTGGTATGTGCCAATGTTGTACAACCATCGGGTAATGATTTGATGGAATCGCTATGGCTCATCCAAACCTGGCTTTGCGGATTGACATCAATAAAAAAAATATCTTCCGTTTGTAGAATGAGTTTGGCACGGCCATATTCACGTTTTTCACTTTTACTTACGTCGCCACCCATTTGTTTGGCGGCTAATTGTGCACCATAGCAAATACCAAGCACCGGAACTTTGGCCACAATGTTTTTCACAGAAACTTCCGGCGCATTAGCTTCATTGACAGAACAAGGCGAACCGGATAATATCACACCTTTCAAATCGTCCGTATAAGAAATGGTTTGATGAAAGGGAATGATTTCGCAATAGACATTGGCTTCCCTGACAGCCCGGGCTATCAACTGTGTATATTGGGAACCAAAATCGAGAATAAGTATTTTTTCGGCCATTTCAACAAATTATTGTCAGTAAAAAATAGTGCTGCGAAGGTAAAAAAACTGCTGCTGCTATGACTAAAAATTATCTGCCATAAAATGTATGTTGCCATTTATAAAAAATCAGGTTTTATGAAAAGACAATTCGTTACGAATCTTTATTTTTATTGCCGTAGGCGAAATTTTTTAATGAAAACAGAATCATGAAAAAAATATATTATTTATTACTATTGATAGCTTTTGTCCCAATGGCATGTGGCATTGCCGGAGGAAAAACCATTCGCGGAGATGGTAATATGAAAACTGACAACAGGCCGGTTTCATCTTTTGAAGGAATAGATGTCAGTGGAAATTTTGATGTATTCATAAAAAATGACTCAGCTTTTGGTGTGAGGGTAGAAGCGGACGAAAATTTGCAGGAATATATTTTAACAAAAGTCGATCACGGGAATTTAGAAATTTATACTCGTAACAACGTGCAACTAAGTTCTTCCGGTGGAGTAAAAATTTATGTCAGCGGGCCAGGGTTTTCTTTTTTGAAGAGTGCTGGCTCCAATACCCTAAAAAGCCTTAATACAATTAGTAGTGCTACGTCGCTGGAAATAAAAATCAGTGGTGCCGGAAGTACTCAATTAGCTATTCAGGCACCCAAAGTAGAGGTGGATATTTCGGGAGCTTGTGCACTTACACTTTCAGGGCGAACCAAAGATTTTGACCTGGAGAGTTCGGGCAGCACTGATGCAGATTGTTTGCAACTGTTAGCTGAAAATACGAGTGTAGATATTTCAGGTTCGGGAGAAGCGGCCGTATTTGCCAGTGTAAAATTAGCTGTAGAAATTTCAGGATCTGCGGATGTTCGATATCGGGGTAAACCCGCCATTACAAAAGACATTAGCGGTTCGGGCAGTTTGAAAAAGATTGATTGAAAAAACAAAATCATTTTCCCAATATAATTTTTGATAATAAAAAAAAGTCCGGGTTAAAACCGGACTTTTCAAATCGTTTGTAATTTTTATCGTCAGTTAAAAATTAGAGCTGTCATTATCGTTACGGTCACGGCCACCGCTTCTGTCTTTATAACCACCGCCGCCAAAGCTTCTTTTCTTATAACCATCACCTTCTGATTTGGGACGGCTTTCATTGACAACGATATTTCTGCCATCAACTTCTGTTCCATTCAACGCTGCAATGGCTGCTTGTGCCTGCTCGTCATTAGGCATTTCTACAAATCCGAATCCTTTGCTGCGGTTTGTAAATTTGTCTGTAATGACTTTTGCTGAAGCAACTTCGCCATGTTCGGCAAAAAGATTAGAAAGGTCTTGATCTTTCAGATTCCAACTGATGTTTCCTACGTAAATGTTCATTGTTTTGTTTTTGTATAAAAATTAAAAAGTGTCGCCAGTACAAAAAAACAAGGAACAATTCATAGCAGAAAGGTTCAGGTATTTTGAAACTGATAGAGCACCAAATGCGAAACAAAATAAAGCATTTTTTTGGGGAATAAAGCAATTTCCCGCCTTCTCTTTTATATAAAATGTTAAATCATTGATAATGAACAATTAACCTCATGCTTTAATGAGAAAAGCCTCCCCAAAAGGAAGGCTTTTTCTAAAAGTGGTTGCGGCTTATTCTGCTACAATTTCCAAATCAACTTCGGTGGTTTTGCCATTTCCGAAATCAATGGTGGCTTTATAATTGCCAATTTCTTTTAATTCGTCGGGCAAAGTAATTTTTTTCCGGTCTATTTCGTATCCTTTTTGTTCACGAATAGCACGGCTTACCTGCAAGGTAGTTACCGAACCGAAAATTTTACCACTGGTTCCTGTTTTGGCACCAATTTTTAACGGCGCTTCATTCAGTTTTTCAATGACACTATTAATTTCGGCCAACATTAATTCTTCTTTTTTCTGTGCTTGCTTGATTCTTTCTTCCAATTGTTTTTTATTGGAATTGCTGAATTCTACAGCAAGGTGTCGCGGCAATAAATAGTTACGGGCATACCCGTCTTTTACTTTTACGACTTCATTTTTAGCACCAAGTTGATCTACATCTTGTATCAATATAATTTCCATTGTTTTTCTTTTGTTTACCAAACCAGTTTCTACTTGGCAGAAACTGTCACCCGCCAACCGGGATTAGGTAAGGTTATTTTAAAAGGTCTGTTACATACGGTAAAAGGGCCATCTGCCGGGCTTTTTTCACAGCGTCAGACACCTTGCGTTGATATTTCAGACTATTGCCCGTAATACGACGAGGCAATAATTTTCCTTGTTCGTTCAAAAACTTTTTCAGGAATTCAACGTCTTTGTAATCGATATAACGGATGCCATATTTTTTGAAACGACAGAATTTTTTTACTCTCGTATCGGTTTTAATGGCTGTTAAATATTTGATTTCATTTTTTGCCATGATTTATGCCTCCGCTAATTTTTCTTGTGAAGAATTTACACCACTTTTCTTTTTGGCATTGTACTCGACGGCGTATTTATCGAGTTTGGTGCAGAGATGACGAAGGACCACTTCATCACGCAATAATTGAATTTTCAGCGTTTCAATAAAAGTTGGAGCTGCTGTAAATTCTAAAACCCAATACAGGCCGGTTGTTTTTTTGTCGATTGGGTAAGCCAGTGATTTTAAACCCCAGGGGTTTTCAGCTACGATAGTGCCGCCTTCTTTGGTCACAAATTTTGTGTATTTTTTTTGTGCAGCTTTGAACTCATCTTCACTTAAAACCGGTGTAAAAATCACCATCAGTTCGTAATTGTTCATTGTACATTTTTTAATCTCAACAGAAAATAAACTGTTGAAGATTTGGTTAAAAATTCGATTTATCCCATTGGGCTATGCTCATCAAAATCAGCATAGAATCTGCGAATACAGATTTGGGGCGGCAAAGATAGGTGTTTATCTGTAGATAATGAATAGCTGACGCAAGAAAATTGCCAAAGAAAAATAAGCCTGAATTTTTCCTAACCAAATGATTGATAGCTATTTAGGCTAAAAACTTTTCTTCAGTGCTTTTTTCTCTTTCAACATAACGAGGTACGTGGGTAAATGGTCGCTGTATCCTCCACGGTAAAAATTGCCACTCCAGGTGCGCATCGGATAGCCTTTATATTGCCCATTATTTTCAATCATAAATTCCTTACGGAAAATTTTTTGTTGATAAAAGAACAATCCATCCTGTTGTTTATCGAGCCAGGGATAAGAAATAATTATTTGGTCAAATAAACCCCAGGCATCACGATAGGCCAGTGTGCCAATCCCTTTTTTATATAATTCAGTCCAGGGGTTGTACAAATCACCGGGCTTTACTTTTTTCAATTTTCCAACAGCGCCTAATACATTTTCAACACTGGCATCTACAGGGTCGTCATTCAAATCGCCCATCACTACAATTTTAGCATTGGGTTCTACTTTTCTAATGGAATCGATATTGTGTTTACAAACACCGGCTGCAGCTAACCTGGCTGGTTCACTTCTTTTTTGCCCGCCGCTTCGGCTGGGCCAGTGATTCACAAAAACATAAATGGTTTCTCCATCCAACAGCCCTTTTACCATCAAAATATCACGGGTAAAATAAGCCGATTTGGATCCACTGGGAATTTCAACAAAAAGTTTTTTGCTGGTGGTCACTTCAAAATATTTTGGATTGTATAAAAAAGCCACATCAATTCCCCTGAAATCCTGCGATTCATAATGTATAAACTGGTAATTTCTTTTTGCAATGGCTTCCTGTTTCACGAGATCTACCAATACATTACTGTCTTCGACTTCTGCTACTCCTAAAATAGCCGGGCCATCGGGAGTAAAATCTGTACCGATTTGTGAAATGACAGTGGATAGTTTTTTTAATTTATCATAATAAATAGCAGTGTTGTAATTTTTACTGCCGCCGGGTGTAAATTCTTCGTCCATCTTTCCGGGATTGTCCAGGGTATCGAAGAGGTTTTCCAAATTATAAAAGCCGATAACGACTGGCGTATATTCTTTTTTCTGAGAAAATACAGGCAAGGAAAAAAACACGGCTAAGCCGACGATAATAATTCTTTTCATGATGTTATTTAAATAAATAAGGGAGCAAACTTACTGAAACAAAAGACGAAATCCATTTTAAAATGGCGGCTTCGCAAAATAATTAATTGACATCTATTTTTTTTTGAATGTTTGTTTTTTTTAAAAATTATGAAATAAAACATTATTACATTTGCCTTTTTCCAAAAAGAAAGATATATGCTTAAAATTAGACTCACGTTGATTTTGCTATGTTGTGTCGGCGTTGCGGCGATGGCACAAATAGATTCAACAGCAACAAAAGATACTTCCAACCCGGTTTTGGATTTGCGGAACAAAATTATAGATAATGTTCCTTCCATTTCGATAGATGAAAATGACTTAGGTGATGGTGGTACACAAAACATTGCATCTTTATTGACAGCCGGTAGAGACCCGTTTTATTCGGCTACTTCTTTCAATTTTAGTGCAGCCCGTTTCCGGATTAAAGGATATGATAATGACAATTTTCAAACCTATATGAATGGTATTCCAATGGACATTTTGGGCAATGGATTTACTCCTTACGGACAATGGGGTGGCCTCAATGATGTCATGCGGAACAAAGATGTTTCCTGGGGTTTGAAATACAACACATTCGCCTTTGGTGGCATTGGTGCCAATACAAATATTGATGCCCGTGCCAGCCGGCAAAGAGCACAGACTTCCATTAGTTATGCTGTGGCCAACAGGAGTTATCGCAACAGGTTAATGATTACCCACTCCACCGGCCTTACCAAAAAAGGATGGGCATTTTCTGTAAGTGGTAGTAAAAGATGGGCCGACGAAGGGTATGTACCCGGCACTTACTATGATGGCTATAGTTATTTTGTGGGTGTCGATAAAAAATTGGGACAAAATAACCTGCTTTCATTGGTTGCTTTTGGCGCCCCTACAGAAAATGGAAGACAAGGTGCTTCCGTTCCGGAAATGTTGGAACTGGCTGGAACAAATTTTTATAATCCCAACTGGGGTTATCAAAATGGTGAAAAAAGAAATGCAAGAATCGGACGGTCTAACCAGCCGGTATTTATACTGACACATGAATTGCGATTAAACAATAAAACAACATTGACCACTGCTGCCGGCTATTCTTTCGGTAAAAGAAGTACAACAGCACTCGACTGGTACAATGCTGCCGACCCAAGGCCGGATTATTATCGCTATTTACCAAGTTATACTTCTACCTGGGCCAGCACTACCGACCAGGCGCAAGGCCAACAGTTATATGATATGATGAAAAACGACATCAATTTGCGCCAGATCAATTGGCAACGTTTGTATGATGTCAATAGAGATAGTTATGAAAGTATTATGAATGCCGATGGTATTCCGGGCAATACCGTGAGCGGCCGTCGTTCACATTATATCATTGAAGAAAGAATTATTTATACGACACGTTTCAATGCCAATTCTGTTTTGAATACCAAATTTGGCGACCATGTCGATTTTACGGCAGGCGCATCTTACCAAACAGAAAACAACCATTTCTATAAAACAGTAAATGATTTATTAGGTGGCGATTTTTATGTCAATGTCAACCAGTTTGCAGAAAGGGATTTCCCTGTTGACAATGTTTCCAATCAATATGATTTGGATCATCCCAATCGTATTTTGAAAGTAGGCGATAAATTCGGTTATGATTATAATATAGACGTGAGCAAAGCAGCCGGATGGGCACAAGGTGTTTTCCAATTCAATAAAGTTGATTTCTTCCTGGCCGGAACTGCATCCTATACTAAATTTTATTACGAAGGTTTAGTCCGCAATGGATTATTCCCCGATAATTCTTTGGGCAAAGGCACTGTCAATGATTTCTTTAATTATGCCGGTAAAGGTGGTGTGACTTATAAAATCAATGGACGTAATTATATTTTCGCCAACGGTTCTTATCAAACAAGAGCTCCTTATTACAACAACGTTTATATTTCTCCAAGAACGAGAAACACACAGCAAACTAATTTGAAAAGCGAAACCATTCAGACAGCAGAAACCGGTTATATTATGAATTCACCGAAACTGAAAATTCGTTTGAGTGGTTATTATACAATGTTCAAAGATGGAATGGATGTGATGTCATTTTACCACGACTCGTATCAGAACTTTGTAAACTATGCAATTAGTGGAATTGATAAATTACATTTTGGCGGTGAATTTGGTATTGAAGCCAATGTAACACCTACGATTACCGTAAATGCTGCCGCTGCCGTTGGGCGTTATTATTATAACAGCAATCAAAATGCGGTGATTACAGTTGATAACAGCTCAGAAATTTTGGGTCAGCAAATTATTTATGCCAAAAACTTCAGAATACCTTCCACGCCAATGGAAGCCTACAATTTGGGTGTAACCTATCGTTCTCCCAAGTTTTGGTTTGCCAGCCTGACGGGAAATTATTTCGACCAATCTTATCTCAGTTTCAATCCAATCAGGAGAACTTGGGATGCGTTAAAATTTGAAACACCGGGAACGGCAGCCTACAGCCAAATTTTTGACCAGACAAAATTTGATGCCGATTACACAATTGATTTCTTCGGCGGCTATTCATGGAAATTGCCAAAGGCTTATGAAATCAATCACAAGAGTACTTTCCTGGTATTTTTATTAGGTGTCAATAATATTTTAAATAATAAAGATTTGGTAACCGGCGGATACGAACAGTTGAGGTATGATGCACAGGCTGCGCCGGGAGATCCTGTCAATGTTGGAAAATTTCCGCCAAGATTTTATTACGCCTATGGTTTAAATTTCTTTGGCAGCATCACACTTCGATTTTAATTCAAGCAGTTAAAAAATTATTATATGAAAAAGCAAATTTTTAGAACGACCTCATTGACCATTTTCGCCCTGACTTTGTCATGCTTGTTAATGAGTGCCTGTAACAAATTACCGATTGGGCCAACGGGTCCTGATCCTGTGCCACCGCCATTGCCGGGTACATATTTAAGCTTTGCTGATTTCAGGGCTTTATTTACCGGGCCGGCTGATTTTTCTATTCCGGCAGGAACTAAAAAAATAAGAGGCGTTGTTATTTCGAATAGCGCCAATGAAGCCAACGGAAATAATCGCTTACAAGATGAAAGTGGTGCAGGTATTTATTTTTATTCTGCTTTCGGCTCACCGGATTATCCCATGGGCACAGTATTGGAAATAGATGCGGCCGGTTCAGGTGTATTGACTTTGTACAAAGGCGATTTAGAATTGAAAAATGTACCGGAAGCCAATGTGAAAATTATTGGCGGTACTATTAATATCACTCCGAGAGTTGCAAAAATTGCTGATATTATTGCGAATAGAGACACCTGGGCTTCTTCACTGGTGAAAATCGAAAATGTAACAGCTATTACACAAACGTATAGCAATTCTACAGGGAATACGTATGATATTACTGATGCGACCGGTACGGTAAGCATGTTCGTCAGGAATGCATCTGGTATTACAGTTAACACAAGTGCCACTTCAGTAACAGGATATATTTCCATTTATAATTCCGATACACAAATTGGCATCAGAACAGCAGCAGATTTACAATAAAAAATAATTCAGGTTTATAAAAAACAGAATATGAATAGTTTTAAAAATAATAATTGGTTTTTGATAGTTGTAATCATTGCCTTAACCGGTTTTACATTATCCTCCTGTAAAAAAAATATTACAGATCCTCCACCAATGGGCGCACCGGATATTGTGGCCAATATTTCAATACATGATATCAAAACAAGGTATAGCTCCGGTACACCGGTAGAAATTACAGATGATGCTGTAATAGAAGGTGTCGTCAGTTGCGATGATAAAAGTGGGAATTACTATCAGCAGATTGCCATCCAGGATGCTACAGGCGGTGTATTATTGAGAATAGCCGGTAATAATCATTATCTCGATTATCCGGTGGGCCGTAAAATTTATGTAAAACTGAAAGGCTTGTATTTGGGCCAATATAATGGAACCTTACAATTTGGTGGTGGTATCGATCAGGCGTATGCATCTGCCGGTGGTGTTACTTTATTAGCTGCAAATTTGCAGGATCAACATATTGTAAAAGGCCCGTTGAATCAACCCCTGGTTCCTCAAGTGGTTA
>JAGQWM010000160.1 GCA_020437365.1 Chitinophagaceae bacterium
AATTTTTTCAATCAGTCTTCTATAATCTTATTTCTTGATAAACGATTAAATTCCTGCAGTAATAATGTAAGAAAACTGACCGGAATGGTTACCGATTATCAGCAGGCGAATCAACAAAAAGAAATATTTATAACGGCAAATCAAAACTTTACAGAAATGTCATGGAAACAACAGCACATGGAATGGTACGGACACGGTAATGGAATGACAGGTATGACATTACCAGCAGAGTTTACATTAATAAAGCAGTGATGGTGGCGCCACCGGTGGCGAAGAAGGCGGCACACCGGGTGATTGTAATGGAAACCCTACTGAAGGCAACCGGACCAACAGCAATTTACCTGCCTGCGGCCCCGGCTGGGAGCCGGAATCGATTGAGGAGGTGCCGCCTTCAACAGATTCTTGCGCTAATGCAAAATTTACAACCAAAAATATACGCTCAAAAAGCCTATGCATTGTTTTGCCTATTGATGCGGTTTTGTGCGGCATGCTTCTTCTGCAC
>JAGQWM010000161.1 GCA_020437365.1 Chitinophagaceae bacterium
CTTGGACAACAGATGCTTTGTTACTTTTTTTCCATAGGTTTATGGCTGCTTGGAAAGCAACAAATGTACCCATTTTACTCATATCGATACCATAACAATCAGGATATCGAATTTGTGGTGCAGACGAAACAATAATTACTTTTTTAGGTTGTAATCTATCCAACATGGTCAAAATACTTTCTTTCAAAGTAGTGCCACGAACAATAGAATCATCAATGACTACTAATGTATCTACATTATTGCTTACCAATCCGTAAGTAACATCATAAACGTGATGTACCATATCATTTCTAGAATTATCATCTGTAATAAATGTTCTCAGTTTTACATCTTTTACAGCAATTTTTTCTACTCTTGGCATAATCTTTAAATTTGCCTGTAGTTCGTTGAAATCTATAGTTTGTTTGTTGTATAAATCTAAATTATACTCGATATGCTTTTTTTGAATCTCTTCTACCATACCCAAAAAAGCGACTTCTGCTGTATTTGGAATATAAGAG
>JAGQWM010000016.1 GCA_020437365.1 Chitinophagaceae bacterium
TTGCATAATATTTTCTGTATTTGGTGCTGAATACTATTTGATAGAGGATTTGTGTGTAAGTGCCCATTGTGAGTGGTTTTATTCAATTTATTCAACCGCTTTGCGGTTGGCGGTTACCAAGTTCTTTTTGTTCAGCAAGTTTCACTTGCTGTTAGTTAAATTAAAGCCCTTCGGGCTTTTTGCTTATTATGTATTTATCATAAGCTTTTTGATGCTTATTTCAAAAGAAACTTTATTTTGAACTCTTGACAGAGTTGCAATTTTATTCTGAGCATTCTAAAAAACTTTAACACTGGAAATACTTTCAAGTCAAATTAAAGCCCTTCGGGCTTTTGTAGCCTATTGGAAATTATTGTTTTTACCTGACTTTCTTTTCAAATGTAATCTTATTCTGTGTTTTTGGCAGGTGTGTAATTTTATTTTTCTGGATTTTCTTTGCGAATGATAAAGTTAAGCTCAGAAACCCCGAAGGGGTTGAATATGCATAATATTGTACGAAGTACAATTATGCAATAACAATGAAACCCACAACCGCAAAGCGGTTGAATAATAAAATCAAAATTCCTTTTTACTCCTGTTCTGATGTGTCAACAACTGGCGGGTTTGTAGGTGGTAGAACCGGAAGGTCTTTCAATAGTGTAAGCACTTTTCCAAATCCATGGAGGCTCCATTTATTGACAATCGTTCCTTTTTCTAATAAATATAAATTCGGACTTACCCTTGCCGCCGTTCGCACGGCTGTATAGTCGCAGCTAAAAACAGGAATAGTAGATAAAGCCGTTCCAGCCATCTTCTCTTTGATTAATTCTGGTTGGCTGCAAACAAAATAAATGGGAATATTTTTTTCTTTAGCTAAAACTAATATTTTCTCCACTTTATCTTGCCATTTACGAATAGGAATCGAAAAATTTTCAAGGAAAATTAAAATAGCATAAGGTTCCGATAAAACAATTTCTGTTGAATCTATTTTTGAATTACCACTTAATGCGAAACCTTTAATAGGCGGTTCGTTATTACTTCCCTTGCGGACGACTTTATCATACCGTTTGATAAGTTTGTAAGGCGGTACTTTAAAGTCAGCAGGGAAATCAGTTGCTGTAAATTCTACTGTTTTACCATTTTTTTCATAGACAAAAGTAATGACAGTGCTATCAGGAATGGCATTAGCTGGCATTTTCATTTTCTCACTTATGTTATTCCCTTTTTTGAAAGGCATACAATCAACAATCGGCATATAATTTAATGTGTACCATTGAAAACCAAATGCGAAAAGTGTTACAAAGAACATTTTAATTGTAGTCAATGTTGGCGAAAGGAATGGCTTGATATATTTTCTTTGCCAGAAAAGAAATGCAATAAATAGAGTCAGCACTACATCTTTTAAGAAGGATGTTTTTGCCGTAATGGGTAAGCAGTCGCCAAAACAACCACAGTTGGTTGGTTTACCGGTAATATAGGTATAGCCTGTCAGAAATGTAAAGAAAACAATTAGCAGTAAAAGAAAACGGCTGATAAATTTTATTCTCCACCCAACTAATAAAGCTGTTCCTGCAATAATTTCAAATGCATTCATTAGAACCGACATCAGCAAAGTGACTGCATCAAAACCATGCAAACCCCAGACTTCAAAAAACTCCTGCATTTTATAACTGAGTCCGAGTGGGTCATTAGCTTTTACCAAGCCGGAAAATATAAATAACAAACCCACCAGAATTCTTATAACAGTTACAACTATTTTCATGTCTTAATTTTTTGAAAATGCATTTACATCAAAATTAAAGCGAAAACAGCATAATTAATCATATCAAGATAATTTGCATCTATACCTTCACTCATTATTGTTTTGCCATCGTTATTTAATATCTGCCGAATACGTTGCAATTTCATCAGGATTAAATCCACAAAACTTTCCTGGCTCATACTCCGCCAAGCTTCGCCATAATCATGATTTTTGTCCATCATTAATTTTTTAGCAATGCCAATATTTTTATCAAATAAAATGGCCACTTCTTCGGGTTGAATTTCTTCCGGCGCATCTGCCGGCAATTCCAATTGTATCAATCCAATGGCGGCATAGTTAATGATGCCTTTGAATTCGGCGGCTACATCATCCTGAATTTTTTGTTCTTTTTTTTCCTGGATAGTTTTAATACGCTGGGCTTTGATATAAATCTGGTCCACAATGGAAATGGTTCTTAACACCCGCCAGGCTGTGCCATAATCCTTAGTTTTTTTAATAAAAATTTCTTTGCAGGATAATATGACGGAATCGTATTGTTTATTCGTGTCGGTCATTTAATTTTAAATTCTCGTTGGTGTCAAAAATAACGAACTCAAGCTAATGTTTACACTCAATTGTAAAGGTACTTTACATAGTTTCCAAAAACCCATTGTAATGGGTATAATCAATACAACGGATGATTCTTTTTATGCTGCCAGCCGTCAACCAACGGTAGATGCGGTTTTGAGGCAAACGGAAAGGATGTTAAACGAAGGCGCCACCATTATTGATATTGGCGGGCAAAGCACCCAACCGGGGAGCTTGCCATTATCAGCCGAGCAGGAATTGAAACGTATCATCGGTCCGATTGAAGCTGTGCATTCTCAGTTCCCAGAAGCTATTATTTCAATAGATAGTTTTTATGCTACTGTTGCTGAAAAAGCGGTTGAAGCCGGCGCAGCTATTGTGAATGATATAGCTTCCGGAAATGCCGATAAAAATATGTGGGACACGGTGGCAAAATTGGGTGTCCCTTATATTTTAATGCACATGCAAGGTACACCGCAAAACATGCAAAACAATCCGCAGTATAATGATGTTACCACCGAGATTCTTGACTTTTTTATTGAAAAAACAAATGCTTTGTGCCAAAAAAATATTCATGATATTATTATAGATCCCGGTTTTGGTTTTGGTAAAAGCATTCAACATAATTTCACATTGCTACGTCAACTTGAAGTATTTAGTATTCTTTCTTATCCGTTACTTCTCGGTATTTCAAGAAAATCTTTTATTTATAAATCTCTCGAATTGCCAGTAGAAGATGCCTTACATGGTACAATAGCATTGCATTTTGCCGGACTTATGAAAGGAGCCGTCATTCTCAGGGCACATGATGTAAAAGAAGCAGTGGAAACAATTCGTTTATTTGAAGTTTACCAAGGGCAATAAAAAAAGCTTGCATTCTCTGCAAGCCTTTATTGAAATTTTACTTTCTCTGCTGTTTTTGAAACAGCCTTTCACAGTGGCACTATTCACAGCGTAAGTTTTATTCAAAGTCTTGAATAGTAGTTGGATTTGTTGGGAACGGAATTAGAAAATTGACATTGGATTAAAAACGGGGCCGTAAAAAACCCGCCTCAGCGAGACGGGTACAAAGTTCGATATTTTTTTAATGCAATATTTTTTTTTCAATTGTTTTGCATCAAGTTTTTTAGTTTTTAACTAACGACTGTTATTGTTTTTTGGCGGAGCCGGTGCTTTATCTTGTACGTCAAGTATTTTCACCTCAAACACCAGGTTTTCGTAAGGCTTTAATCCTGAAGCCGGATTTGGATTGGCACCATAACCCAAAGTGGAGGGCACATAAATTTTTGCATGAGCTCCTTTATTCAACATTTGTACACCTTCATCAAAACCGGGAATCATTTCTCTCATTGCTGTCGTAAATGATAATGGCCCGAAATGCCGAAAAGTAGAATCGGTATTGCTATCGAAAACTTTGCCATCGAAAGTACTGCCGGTGTAGTTGAGTGTTACATATTTACCAGAATCAATTTTTGGCCCAGTGCCTTGTTCCAGAATTTGAACATATACGCCATTAGCAGTTTGCGTAGCGTTTATGTTATTTTCTTTAATGTAATTGGACACCACTTGTTTTTCCTTGGTCAACCATTTTTCTTTTTCTTTGGCTTCATCGGCCATTGCTGCAGAGTCGCCGGGAAAAACATCAAGTATTTTCAAGTTGATAGTTATTTTATCACCCTTTTTATATTTCCCACTCAAAAAATCAGGATGCATTGGGTTTCTCCTGATAAAAGTATCAATCAATTGTATGGTGACTACGCTATCTCCTTTTTTCAATTTTGTCCAGATCTCAGACAAATCATAAGGTATCGTTCTTTCACTTACAGGAATATAAGCAGGTAGTGTATTGTAAGTTGAATAATGTACACTGTCTTTAATCTTTCTTGTAAAATTTACTTTTACAATATCTCCATAAGTGACTCTTGTGGAATCGCCACTTTTGAAAATTTTATAGGGCATGCCTCCGGGTGTTTTGCGATAAACATTATTCTCGCATCCGGTTGCCAAACTTATTATCAAAACGAAATATAATAATCTCTTCATTTTCTATTTCTTTTTATTGTAATTGTTCTTTATTTTCTTGCATAGCTTTTTGAAATTTTTTCACAGCATCTTCTAAAGACTCACTACTTCGGCCTCCGGCAGCATTAAAATGTCCACCGCCTTCAAAATATTTCCGGGCAAATTGATTACAATTAAATTCGCCTTTGCTTCGGAAACTCCATTTTCTTTCTTCATCCCTGTCAATTACAAGGGCTACCAATTTTATACCTTGAATACTTTGTGGAATATTAACCAGTCCTTCCGTATCGCCGGTTTTGATTTCATACTTCACCAAATCTGATTTGGGCACTGCCATCAAAACGGTATTGTATTCGTAGAAAACTTCCATGCGGTTTTGCAATACCTGCCCGATAAATCGCAATCGGTTCTCCAAAAAATTATCGAATAAAAAACCGTGTACTTTCTCGTGGTCGAGGCCTTTTGTTTTCAGGTCGGCTACCAATTGATGTACACTGGCAGTCGTAGAAGCAAACCGAAATGAACCGGTATCTGCTACCACACCGGCATAAATACATTCACCAATGGCCGCTGTAATCTTCTCTCCTTCTCCGGCAGCTTTTATAAAATCATATACCATTTCGCAGGTAGAACTTTTATTCGTATCGCTGATGCCATAATCAAAGGAAGGTGTATCCGGTTCGCGGTGATGGTCAATTAAAATTTTGGTACAGTTTATGGCAGCTAATTTTTCTGCCATGTATTTGGTACGGTGAAAAATATTATAATCGAGACAAAACAACCAGTCTGTATTTTCCAATAATTCGTCAGCGGCTTGTTTCTCTTTTTCATAATTCATCACTTTTTCAGCTCCGGGCATCCAATCGACCCATTGCGCCCAATTGGTAGGAGAAATGACTTGTACCGAATGCCCTTTTGCTACAAGAAAATGGTATAAAGCAAGGGAAGCTCCCATGGCATCGGCATCGGGTTTTTGATGCATGGTAATGACAACCTTTCGGGGCGTAGCTAATAACGGAATTATTTCTTGAATGGCTTTCATAAAAACGGCAGCGAAGATAAGCCATTGTAAATTGTTTGGGGATATATTTCCTTTAACAAGTAATTTTCAATTTGATATTTTGGTAGATAAAAGGAAAGTTTTTCTACCTTTGCCCGCCTAAACAAAAATAAAAAATGAGTAACCGTACATTCACCATGATTAAACCGGATGCATTCAAAAACGGGCATGCCGGAGCTATTTTAGACAGGATTTTGCAGGAAGGCTATAATATTAAAGCCTTAAAAATGACGAAACTTACACCCGAAAAAGCCGGGGAATTTTATGCCATTCACAAAGAGAGACCTTTTTATAATGAGTTAGTTTCATTTATGTGTGAAGGCCCTATCATTGCGGCCATTTTAGAAAAAGAAAATGCGGTAGAAGATTTCAGAAAGCTGATTGGGGCTACCGATCCTGCAAAAGCAGAAGCGAATACCATTCGGAAATTATACGCCGCTTCTGTTGGCGAAAATGCCATTCACGGAAGTGATAGTGATGCAAATGCTAAAATCGAAGGTGATTTTATGTTTTCAGTATTGGAGCAATTTTAATACTTTGCTGTTTTATTTTAAATAATTGCCATGCAAAAAAAAATATTGAACCGGTTGAGCAAAAGTTTTGCTTTCCTACTCTTGATTTTACTTCCATCAGTTTGCTTTAGCTGGGGCGTAACCGGACATCGGGTTGTTGCTGAAATAGCACAAAGACATTTATCAAAAAAAGCGCAAAAAGAAATCTACGATTTAATAGGCCGGCATAGTTTGGCTTCATTGGCCAATTGGCCCGATTTTATAAAATCGGATACCACAGGTAAATGGAAAGCTGCTTCCAAATGGCATTATGTGGATTTGCCCGGCAACTTAAATAAAGAAGATTTTGTGAATGCACTGCAAAAGCTCGATGGGAAAAATTTATATACTCAAATTCCTGCAATGGAAAATCAATTGAAAGATAAATCATTGCCAGTAGAAGAACGAGTGATTGCATTGAAGTTTTTGATTCATCTTGTAGGCGACTTACATCAGCCGTTGCATGTTGGCCGCGAAGAAGATTACGGCGGCAATAAAATAAAGGTGTTCTGGTTCGATGAAGAAACGAATCTTCACTCAGTTTGGGATAATGCTTTGGTGAATTTTCAAAAATACAGTTATACAGAATATGCCTGCAATATTGATTTAGCTACTGACGAAGAAATGCAAAATTGGCAAGAAGGTAGTCTCGCAGATTGGTTTTTCGATTCATACCAACTGGCCAATAAAGTGTATGCATCTGTACCTGCCGATGGAAAATTGGGGTATCGTTATAATTATATGTTCCAGGAGACATTGGACACTCAGTTACTTAAAGGTGGCATCCGGCTGGCGTATTTATTAAATCAAGTTTTCGAATAAAATTTGATGGCTCTTTTTCGGGAGCCATTTTTTTATCTTTTACTGCCGCTGTATAATTCATATTCCAGTAAACGGCAATCGATTGTACTATTGTAAAACTCAATTTTTCGATTGGCCCTCAATCCTATTTTTTTGGCCAATGCTATATTGCCTGTAAAAATATAGCCGCGGTAACCTTTACATTTTTGTTTCAAAAAATCACCGATTTCTTTATAGGTTTTTTGCAATGCCTGTACATCGCCAAGCCGTTCGCCGTATTCGGGATTAAAAAAAATAACGCCATCACTTTCTTCAGGAATTTTTGTTTGCGAATAATCGCAGACCTGGAAAGTAATTAATTTTTCTACACCTGCGGCAATGGCATTCTTCCGGGCATTGGTAATGGCATTTTCATCAATATCGCTGGCAATGATTTTCAAATCATCAACATCTTTTATTTGTGTTTCCAATAATGCGTCTTGTTCAAAGTAATATTCTTGATTGTAATGTTGCAAATGCATAAATGCATAATTGGTTCTGAATAATCCGGGCTTCCGGTTGGTTGCTATCATGGCAGCTTCAATAGCCAGCGTACCGGAACCACACATGGGATTGATAAATGGAGATTTACCTTTCCAACCGGTGGCAAAAATTGTAGCTGCAGCCAGGCTTTCCAGCATGGGTGCTTTTCCGGGAATTTTTCTATAACCATGTCTCGAAAGCGAATCACCTGAAGTATCTATAAAAATTGTGGCGTCTTCATTTTTCCAAAATAAATGAATGACCGTTCCCGTTAGTGCAGAACCTGTATCAGGCCGCTGTCCTCTTTTTGCTCTCAGCCTGTCCACAATGGCATCTTTGACACGCAGGCTGGCAAACATATTATTGTTAATTGTCGCTGTATGAACATTGCTGGTAACTGATAAATGTGCTTTTTCCGGAATGATGTTTTCCCAATTATATGCTGTTACATTTTTATAAATATCGTCAGGATGTCGGGCGGTAAATTTTTTTAATTGGTACAACACCTGGCTGGCACATCGTAAATGTAAATTCAGTCGAATACAATCTGTAACCGTTCCTTCCAGTTGCACGCCTGTTATAAAACTTGATTGAATTTGAAATCCCAATTCTTTGATTTCCTCAACGAGGTAAGGAGTCATTCGTTTATGACAAGTAATGGTAATGAGAGATGGCTGTGAAAAAACATTCATTCTTTAGCAAATTAATCGCTTATTCGGTGTTACCTCACCATAAATTTGATACCGCCGATAACCTGCTCTACGTTGCCTGATTTTAATGCGCCATGAAATTCGGGCCGTTCTCTCGAATCGTACCAAAGAAAATTCACTGAGCCAATTTGTTTGACTTTGCCACTTATATTTTTATCATCGAATGTAGTGTAGTAACTGATACGATTGGGGCCAATGGATTTTAATTTTCCCCGAATCGCTTCATTTTCGAATGAATTATAATATTGAAGTTGTGTAGGCCCGGCCGATTTCAACTTTCCCCGAAGGGCTTCGTTTTCATAGCTGTCATAATATTGAAGCTGTGTACGACCAATTGATTTTACCTTGCCGGCTTTCGTTGGTTGATCTGTTGCGTTGTAGTAATCAATAAAACAAGTGCCTATGCTTTTCACTTTTCCTTTGTTGGCTGCATTTCCTTCGGCACCAAATTTTTCTACCCTGCCCATATATTCTTGTAGTTTGCCCGGAAAATATTGATAAGAACCCTGGTTCCATATTTTTCCCCATTCTATTATCTGCCCTTCGGGGGAAAGCCGGATGATAATATTTTGATCCGTAGTAAATGAAAAATATTTGAGGTCTGATCCATTTATAAATCTCACTTCACTTAATGATTGTGCATTTGTAATGCTAACACAAAAAAATATAAAGAAAATGGTTGCAATCTTTTTCATTCGAAAATTATTTTTTGTACAATTTAAATTTAATCTTCTAACAAACGTAATTTGTTTTTCAGGTAATTCATTTCTTCCTGCAACGCTGAAATTTTTTGCAGCAGATGCGAAATCGTCTCTATTCCTTCTACATTGATGTCCATATCGTAATACAGGTGAACATATTTTTCCATATCACCCACCTGTTCACTTTCCATGTAAAACTCATTTTCAATTTTAGTAAATTGTACCAATCCTGTTTCTCGGATTGCATCGGCAAAAGACAACTCAATTTCGTGGCTTTCACAAAATGTTGTTATGGAAATTAATTCTTTTGTTGCCATAATTGAAATTTTAAAGTTCAGCTAATTTTTTAAATAATTCTTTTTGTTCAGCAGACAGCTTTGTGGGCAGTTTTACGGACCAGGTAATATATAAATCGCCAAATTCATTTTCTTTTTTATATACCGGAAAACCTTTTCCTTTCAACCTGATTTTTGTACCATTTTGGGTTTCGGGTGGTATGGTCAGCTTCACTTGTCCATTCAGGGTTTCAATAATTTTTTCGCCTCCCAAAATGGCTTTGTACAAATCGATTTCTTCCGTGATATATAAATCGTTGCCGAGTCTTTTGTAGCGTTTATCATTTGGAATAGAAAAGGTGATATACAGGTCACCGTTAGGACCTCCGTTGCTGCCCGGTGCACCATAACCGGTCAATTTTATTTTTTGCCCGTTTTCTACACCTGCCGGAATGGTTATCCTAATCGATTTGCCATCTACGGTTATCACTTGTTTATGCGTAGTAGCAGCGTCTTTCAAATGTATTTGCAATTCAGCCTGATAATCCGGGCCTTTAAATTTATGGGTTTGCCTGCGGCTGGAATGACCAAACATTGAATTAAAAAATTCAGAAAAATCTTCTTCAGAAAAATTTCCTTGAAAACTACTTTGCCGGGTTCCGGCTCTTTGTCTGCCAGCATTTTGAGCCTGTTCAAATTGATCGGCATGCTTCCAATCTTTGCCATACTGATCGTATTTTTTTCTTTTTTCCGGGTCGCTTAGCACTTCATTGGCTTCGTTGATTTTTTGAAATGTAGTATGTGCTTTTTTGTCGTCGGGATTCAGGTCAGGATGATATTTCCGTGCCAACTTTCGATAGGCTTTTTTTATTTCATCCTGCGAAGCATTTTTTTCGATACCGAGAATTTTATAATAATCTATGAATTCCATTAATCTCTATTGCTGATAAAAGTAAAATCTTTTAATAAAATATTATGACTGTTTTTCTTTTCGCGGCAGCGAATGATAACATCGCCATCGAATTCTTTTAACCGCGTTAAAAAATAACTGACTTCCTGGTTGGCATATTTATCATGTGCATCTTTTACTTGGGTTCTTTTACCGAATAAGGCATCGGCTTCGTCGAAAAATAATATCCAATTCTTTTGGGTTGCTTTATTAAATATTTTATCCAGGTTTTTTTCAGTTTCTCCAATAAATTTTTTACTGATTTCATTCATATTAATAATGCAAATTTCTTTATTCAACCTGAATGAAATCCATTCTAAAGAATGTAAGTAATTGTTCGTAAAATAATTCAAACGGATAGGTTTTTGTTTTTTAATAGCGATATTATCTATTACTAATTTTAACTGATTACCTGTTTGCTCATTGAGTCTTAAAGCCGACTTTTCAGATGGTATTTTAATGATTTTATTTGCATGCTCAAATGAAGAAGATTGAGTCATTCCAGTATTAAAATTGCAAATTCCAATAATGATGAATAAAAATGATTTAATAAACGATTTTAATTGAACCATGTATTCAGCTTTTGTTTTCAAGAATTTGTGTTGCTTTTTCCAAATCATTGGAAAAAACTTTTAATTTAATACCCCCCATCGGGTTCATACCCATAATGTTTTCATCATGGAGAAATGATTCAATGCCCGCTTCTTTTAATTTTGTTTGCATGATTGCTGCTTCTGTAGCGTCGTAGTAAGTTCGTAATAATTCCAGCGATTCGCCTGTATGATGATTGTCCATAAAAAATGATTTCCTTAAAGGTACTTTAAATTTTAGTTTAGCAGTGTCGATTTTTGATCTTTCTAAAAAGTTTTAACCCAACTATCTTTTCCTTTCAAAACAGGTTTCTTATTTTTAGGATAATAAAATTTGTGTATGAAAAAAGAGCCCTGTGTTTTTGGATGTTTAATTTTATTGAGCACAGTTGTTTTTGCTTGCAATGAAACTTCTTCCTCATCGACTGCCATAAAGGATACGACAAAATTGCCTCCGGTAGAAACACATGCTCCGAATGCCGATTACAAACCGGCATTTACAGGACAAACCCGGGCTCCGGGTGCAATAACCACCACACCTTACAAAGTTGATTTGCTGGCAGAGCACATGGGCAGGCCCTGGGCTATTATTCCATTACCCGACGGACGATTACTCATTACCGAAAAATCTGGTTATATGTTGATTGTAACGGCAACGGGACAATTTGTAAAAAAGATTACAGGCTTTCCTGCTGTTGCTTCTTCCGGTCAGGGTGGTATGCTTGATGTGGCCTTAGATCCGGATTTTACAAAAAACAAAATGATATACTGGTCATTTTCAGAAGAACAAGGCGATAAAAACCTGACTGCTGTTGCCAAAGGAAAATTGGATGAAGCCCAAGGCAAAATAATTCAGCCTGTTGTTATTTTCAGGGCTACACCGGCGATGGACAGCCGTTTGCATTTTGGCTCCAGGTTGATTTTTGATAAAACACAAAACCTGATTGTGACGACCGGCGAACGTTCTATTCTTGCCGGCAGGCGCCAGGCTCAATTGCTGAGTTCGGGTTTGGGAAAGATTTTCAGAATTACAAAAGACGGAAAACCAGCTCCCGGCAATCCATTTTTAAACAAGCCGGGTAGTATGCCCGAAATTTATGCTTATGGTATTCGCAATGCACAAAGCCTGGATATTCATCCGGTAACCGGCGAATTGTGGGAAGCCGAATTTGGCCCTCGTGGCGGCGATGAACTCAATGTGATTCAGGCCGGAAAAGATTACGGTTGGCCAACTATTACTTACGGCATTGAATACAGTGGAGGAAAAGTAGGCGCCGGCATTCAACAAAAACAAGGTATGGAACAACCAGTTTATTATTGGGATCCTGTCCTCTCTCCTTCCGGAATGGTTTTTTATAAAGGCAATGCTATTCCGGAATGGAAAAATAATTTATTTATCGGCGGACTGAGCGGCTCACATATTGCCCGTTTAATTATCAATGGACATAAAGTTGTAGGCGAAGAAAGATTGTTGGAAAATAAAGGTGAAAGATTTCGGGATATTACTTACCTGAACGGAAAATTATATACGGTTACTGATAGCGGTAAATTATATTGCATCCGTAAAAAATAAAGATGGGCAATCATTATTTTTTTGCTTTATAGATTTTCCAGAAATAAATAATAGCCGTCATTATATCTTCTTCTGATTTGTTTTGCGTATTTGTTAATGCTATTTTTTTACGAAAGCCGCTTGTATTATTGGGTTTTAAATGCTCGATGACCAAGACAAAATTATCCTGAATACTGATGGTCTTTTTCTTTTGATTGATATATGCATTTAAAAAATACGGCCAGGTAGTTACCAGGTTTTCTCTTTCATAAATTCCTGTTTTGTTGATGCGGATATACACCGTGTTTTGCTTTGCTTTTCTAAAAAAATAAATAGCGGGAATAATAACCAATGCATAAAGAAGTTGAGTGTATTCCTGTTTTTTTAAGCCAATTAATAAGAAATGGATGATGGCATAAATACATAATGCAAGACAGGCGAATGCAAGAACATAAACCAAAGCTTTTTCTTCTTTGACTTCGAATTCAGTGTCAGGTTGCAAATTCATAATTCCTGGTTGAAATGCATTTTGAAAATGGACTTTAAAGTTGTTCTATGTTATCCAGTCCATTTTCTTTCAATGTTTTCCTGGCGAGTTCATAACCTGCATCAGCATGACGGATAACGCCCATTCCGGGGTCGTTGCGCAATACTCTTTTCAATCTTGCTTCGGCATCAGCAGTTCCGTCTGCTACAATCACCATTCCGGCATGAATGCTATAGCCCATGCCTACACCGCCGCCATGATGCAGGGAAACCCAACTTGCACCGCCGGCTGTATTGACCAATGCATTTAAAATAGGCCAATCTGCCACAGCATCGGAACCGTCTTTCATTGATTCTGTTTCGCGGTTCGGGCTGGCAACTGAGCCGGTATCCAAATGATCACGGCCAATAACAATTGGTGCTTTTACTTTTCCGGTTTTTACCAATTCATTGAAAGCCAATCCTGCTTTTTCTCTTTCACCTTGGCCGAGCCAACAAATCCGGGCAGGTAATCCCTGGTAAGCAATTTTTTCTTTGGCCAGTTTCAGCCAACGCATCAACCCTTTATTTTCAGGAAAAAGATTTTGAATGACTTCATCTGTGGCATCAATATCTTTTGGGTCGCCGCTGAGGGCTGCCCAACGAAAAGGGCCTTTACCTTCGCAAAATAAAGGACGGATATATGCCGGAACGAAACCGGGAAAAGCAAAACAATCATGAGAAGTAAGCCTGGAATAATGAGATTTACTTTCCAAATCACTGCTCTTGACTACAGATTTTTCGTACTCATCAGCTCTTGCTCTTATATTATTTCCGTAATCAAAAGTAATAGCACCTTTATCCATCAATTGCAACATGTATTGCACATGCAGGAACATACTTTCATAACTGCGTTGTAAATATTCTTCGGGGTTTTCATTTCTCAAAACATTGGCTTGTTCATTTGTCAATGTGTGTGGAATATATCCTATCAATGGGTCATGTGCCGAAGTTTGATCTGTTACGGTGTCAGGTATCAAATCTCTTTTTAATAAACTTTCTAATAAGTGAACAGCATTGCAATGCACTCCAATACTTTTGGCAGTACCGGATTTTTTATAGCTGATCGCTTTATCTATCGCTTCATCTATGTCTGTATATTTTTCATCCAGATATTTTGTTTCAATGCGTTTGTCAATTCGCCATTCTTCCACTTCAGCCACCAAGGCTACACCTTCATTCATGGTAATGGCCAATGGTTGTGCACCACCCATGCCGCCAAGTCCTGCCGTTACATTTAAAGTACCTTTGAGGCTGCCGTTAAAATCTTTATTGGCGATGGCTGCATAGGTTTCGTAAGTGCCCTGAACTATTCCTTGCGATCCGATATAAATCCAACTACCCGCAGTCATTTGTCCAAACATCATCAAGCCTTTTTTCTCTAAAATATCAAAATGTTCCCAATTGGCCCAGTTAGGCACCAATTGCGAATTGCTGATTAAAACTCTCGGTGCATCTTTATGTGTTTTTAAAATGCCTACCGGTTTTCCGGATTGAATCAACAGGGATTCATCATTTTCTAAAATTTTTAATGCAGCAATAATTTTGTCTAACGCTTCAAAATTGCGGGCAGCTTTTCCCCTTCCGCCATAAACAATTAATTCGTCAGGCCTTTCCGCCACTTCCGGGTTCAGGTTATTCAATAACATTCTTAAGGCAGCTTCCTGTATCCATCCCTTGCAGGAAAGTTGGTTTCCGGTTGGTGTTTTGTATTTCACCGCATCGTATCGTTTTGTGGTCGTACTCATAATGTAAATTTATTGAAGTAAAAAACTATATTAGTGATTGTCAACGCAACATCTATTGATTTGTTTATAAAGTATAGATTGACTGCAAAAATCGTAATTCACAAAGAATTAAATATCTTCAATCAAAATTAAGTATAAAATGAGTATCCATATTAGCGCAGCAAAAGGAGATATTGCACCGATTGTTTTGATGCCCGGCGACCCGTTGCGGGCCAAGTATATAGCTGATAATTTTCTGACTGATGTAAAACTGGTCAATAGTGTCCGAAATGCATTTTATTTTACGGGTCAGTATAAAAACAAAGCCATTAGTGTTGGTGCCAGTGGAATGGGTTGCCCTTCTATCGGAATTTATTCTTATGAATTGTACAATGAATATGATGTAGAATGTATCATCCGTGTGGGAACTTGTGGTGCTTATACAACGGATCTGCGACTTTTTGATATTATTAATGTAGAAAGAGCATTCAGCGAATCTACTTATGCATTACATGCATTTGGTATTGAAGGTGATCATTTATACCACGAAGGAAAAATCTATAAAGCCATCAATGACACAGCCGCGAAAAAAGGAATGCATATTATTAAAGGTGCTATTCACTCCAGCGATATTTTTTACAGGGCAAAACCCGGCACGCCACCGATTGCCGAAAAAAATAATTGTGTGGCTGTGGAAATGGAATCTTTTGCTTTATTTGCCAACGCAAAATATTTACAAAAATCAGCAGCTACTTTATTGACTGTTTCAGATATTATTCCAACGCATGAACAAATGTCTTCAGCTGACCGGGAAAAAGCTTTGAAAGATATGATGGAACTGGCACTGGAAACTGTATTGGACTTTTAAATTACAAAGCAAATTGTTCAAACCCTTTATGCAGCATTTGCTTTTTGTCAATAGCAAAGGCATTTATTTTTTCGACAAATGAGAAATCGGTGATAATTTTCGTTACGGCATTAATATCATTGGCAAATATCCGGTCTTCTTCTGCGAAGCTCACAAATTCACGGACATAGTCATGCGCAAATTCCAATAAAACAGAACTTTTTAATGGCCTTCTGAATTCAATTGCCTGGCAGGCAGATAACAATTCAATGGCAATGATTTGTTCTAAATTTTCCAACACACGGTAAAGTTTACGGCCGCTGATGCTGCCCATGCTCACATGATCTTCCTGTCCCAAAGAAGTAGGAATACTATCGGCACTGGCCGGAAAACACAAGGTTTTATTTTCTGTCACCAATGCAGCAGTTGTGTATTGCGGAATCATAAAGCCACTATTGAGGCCGACATCCTGCATCAATAAAAGTGGCAAACCCCATTTCCCTTCTAAAAGTAAATAGGAACGGCGGTCGGAAATATTCCCGATTTCAGCTGCAGCAAAACAACAATAATCTAATGGTAATGCCAGCGGCTGTCCATGAAAATTGCCCCCACTGACGGTGTCTTCCGCACTTAAAATAATCGGATTATCTGTAACCGCATTCAGTTCTGTAACTGTTACTTCTTTCAAATGTAACCAGGCATTTCTGCTGGCTCCATGCACTTGCGGCATACAACGTAGTGAATAAGGATCCTGCACACGGCCACAATCAATATGACTTTGCATAATAGCGGAATCGCTTAATAATATTCTTAAACGCTGTGCTACCAGTTGATTCCCGGCAAAAGGACGTAATTGATGCAATCTTTCATCGAACGGAGCTTTTGTTCCCGTCAATGCTTCTAAACTCATAGCTCCAATAATATCTGCTGCCTCCAGGCAGTTGTGCATTTTTTGAATGGCTTTGACCGCAAAAGCCGCAATAAATTGAGTTCCGTTGATTAATGCTAAGCCTTCTTTTGGCCCAAGGTTTATAGCTGTTAATTGAAATTGATCTAAAATTTCTTTGGCGTCCTGTTTTTTCCCTTTGTAAAAAACTTCACCCAAGCCTAATAAGGGTAAAAACAAATGTGCCAGTGGTGCCAAATCGCCGGAGGCACCTACACTTCCTTTTTCCGGTACTACAGGAATGATGTCCTGATCAATATGCCAGATGATTCTTTCTAAAGTGGAAAGTTGTACACCACTGTATCCTTGCGATAAAGCATGTACTTTGATAATCATCATGAGTTTGGCTATTTCCTCCGGGATTGCCTCTCCCACTCCAACACTATGGCTTTGTAAAATTTTATATTGTAAGAGTGCTGTATCTTCTTTGGAAATGGCTGTATTGGCCAAAATGCCAAACCCGGTATTTACACCATAAACAGTTCTGCCGTTGGCAACAATTTTTTGTACCTCATCATGACTGGCTTTAATTTTTTGAATGGCTGCAGCAGTTAATTTGCCTTGTATTTCGCCACGGGCAATTTGCAAGGCAATGCCGATAGTCAATTGCTCTATTCCGTATGAAAAAGTAGAAGCCATTCTTTGGGTTTTGGCCTGCAATTTAAAATATTTGTAGCTTCAAAATAAAAATCATTGCCATTGTAGTTTTTGCAACGTATTTTGAATTAATTGTATCTTAAAAGCTGAATCTACTTTTTACCCAAAAATCAAGGCCATGCGTTATTTTTTTCTATCTGTCTTTTTAATTTCTTGTTTGCCGAATATCTATGCACAAAAAAAAGGGAAAGAAGTGGCCATCAGTAACTCCGGTTGTACGGTAGAAGTTATTTGTTTTCCCGGCCGCTTCGATGTGTATGATATGTATGATGGAGCCACGGTATATGCCGATGATTGCCTGAAAGATGATATTTATTATGGGATTTATTGTATTAAATTTCGCAATCCGATTATCAGTCTGGACGCTGCTGAAGATTCAACAATTGCCTATCTTGATTTTTTAAAACTTGATTTAGGCATTCACAAAGCCAAAGGGTACGACAAAGGCCATCATTTGCATGGCGATAAAAATACGAGAGGCGTATTCGATACCTGGGAAGACCTGGAAAAAAATGAATGGAAAGTGAGGGCTTGGACCAATCGGCAATTTATTTGTATTCTTCACATGCATAGCGATAAAGAATTGCCCGATAAAAAAGTTGATATTTTTTTAAATGGCTTGCAGTTTCCCGATAAAAATTAATTTTCCCTTACTTATTTTTGTATAATGAAATTTTTGCTTCTACTGTCGATCATGCTTTGGCAACAAACCAGTTTGCTGGCACAACAATCTTTGAAAAAGTATGCCATTGAAAAGACAGGTTGTTATTATTCCAATTATTGTGCTGCTGATTTACATCTTGAATACAGCGAAGATTCTTCAAAAGTATATAGCGGAGAATGTACAACAGATGAAACGACTTACGGCGTTATTTGTGTTCAATTATTACGGCCAATGAAAGATTTGAAACTGGCCGAAGATATGATGATTGCCTATCTCGATTATTTAAAATCAACTATGAATATTGAAAAATCTGTAGGTTATGTAAAAGGTTACCGCCTACATAAAGATGAAAATACCCGCGGCGTTGTTGATTACTGGATTGATAAAGATGCGGACAAATGGAAAATTAAAGCCTGGACAAATGGCCGCTTTATTGGCTTATTATATGCATATAAATCGGGAGAACTTTCTGAAAATAAAGTGAATCAATTTCTGGACAGTTTTGTATTTCCACAAAATTGATGTTTCATCACCTACAATTCCTGAATTCAACTATATTTGCGGCTCTTATTGGCCCGTAGCCTGCCGACAGGCAGGCTCAGCTGAATAGAGCATCCCGCTACATGCGGGAAGGTTATTGGTTTGAAAAAAAAATGTAAATAAGTTCTTAAATAGGTCCGGTAGCCTGCCTACCGTCAGGCAGGCTCAGCTGAATAGAGCCTTCCCTTATAAGCGGGAAGGTCGTTGGTTTGAAAAAAAAGTTTGTATATAAGTTCTTTAAAAAGGTCCGGTAGCTCAGCTGAATAGAGCAATTGCCTTCTAAGCAATAGGTCATTGGTTTGAATCCAATCCGGATCACATTGAGGTTGTTCGTACAGAACAACCTTTTTTTATTTTCCCTAATTTAGATGCTATGGAAGTAAAAATTGACCCGCAATGGAAAAAAGTTTTGCAAAAAGAATTTTCTGCAAACTACTTTCAGCAGATTCCTCATCATTTACGTACTGAAAAATCACAAGGGAAAATTATCTATCCACCGGGTTCTCAAATTTTTAATGCTTTTGATACCACTCCTTTTGATAAAGTGAAAGTCGTAATACTCGGCCAGGACCCTTATCATGGGCCGGGACAAGCCAATGGGTTATGTTTTTCCGTAAAGAAAAATATCCGCATACCCCCTTCACTTATAAATATTTTCAAGGAATTGAAAGATGATATTGGATTGTCGATGCCATCGCATGGCGACCTGACGCATTGGGCACAACAGGGTGTTTTTCTTTTAAATGCCTCCTTAACTGTCAGAGCCGGCGAGCCGATGAGTCATGCACAAATTGGCTGGGCACAGTTTACGGATGCAGTAATTCGAACCATTTCAATGCAAAAGGAAAATATCGTTTTTTTATTATGGGGAAGGTTTGCGCAAAATAAAATTACTTTAATAGATACAACAAAACATTTTGTTTTGCAAGCGGCACATCCTTCTCCTTTGTCGGCACACAACGGGTTTTTGGGCTGCCGGCATTTTTCAAAAACGAATGAATATCTTGTTGGCCATAAAATAGAACCAATAGACTGGACAATATAAATGCGTTTTTTACAACAAATAATAGCAAGATTTTTTGCCCTCTGGGCGATGATTACTTTCATCATCACTTTCCTACTATTTTTTATTCCTTCTATGCTGTGTTGGTTGATTCCCGATCCAAAAGGCCAAAAAATATTTATTGGGCTTTCAAGAATTTGGATGAGTATTTGGCTGCCATTAACGGGCTGTAGGGTTCGTATAAAAGGCTGGCATCATTTTGAAAAAGGGCAAACCTACATCGTAACCAGCAATCATAATTCGCTGATGGATGTACCGCTTACTTCGCCATTTATTCCCGGTGCCAATAAAACCATTGCAAAAAAATCATTTGCAAAGATTCCCTTGTTTGGTTTTTATTACCGCAAAGGCTCCGTATTGGTTGACCGTAAAAATGAAAAAAGCAGGATTCACAGTTTTGATGAAATGAAAGCTGTATTGAAAAAAAATATTCATATCTGTATTTACCCGGAAGGAACCCGTAACCGAACTACTGAGCCATTAAAAAAATTTTACGATGGAGCTTTTCGATTAGCTATTTCCACTCAAAAGGACATTATTCCGGCAGTTATTTTTAATACAAAAAAAATATTGCCCATGAATAAATCATTTTATTTCTGGCCACACAAAATCGAGATGCATTTTTTACCACCTGTTTCTTTCCGTGATAAAACTGTTCACCAATTGCGGGATGAAGTTTTTACTACAATGAAAAACTATTATGTAGAAAATAAGCGGCATTAAAAATTGCTAAAATAGCGACTCCTGTTAATGCGTAAATCCTGTAATACGGATGCTTTCGGGCTAATGGTAAAACTAAATGAACGATACAAACCCACCGGCACTACACTGATTGATAATTGCCAACAATGCATGTCGCGGTTGACACTCATTTGAAAAGTCTGTAATTTTTGCGAATCAAAATCATATACACCGGAAGTGGAGAAATTCCATTTTGGTGTCAAGTTGAAACTCCCGTTAAAAGTCATACCGGAATTATATTCTTTTTTGAAATGGATTAAATCCGGTTGCAATCGGTTGGTAAAAGAAAGAGAATAAGCCAGCGATAATTTCCAGGGAATATTGAAATCTACAAAATCGGCAGGGTTTTGTTGCATGTAATCCAGCAACCGACGCTGATCGCCAATGAGGCTCGGGTCATTGAGTCGTTCCTGCACTTCTTTCTGTCTTAACTCTTCTTTTTTCGGGTCTTTGGGTTTGCTTTGAAAACTTGTACTGATAGAAACACTACCGTAGGTTAGTCTGCCGAATTTAAATTTGCCACTTCCCTCCCATGCATATTTATTGATGTCTCTTCCGTTTTGGTCGGTTTGGTAAGGATCTAAAACGGTTTGTGCATTGATTTGAATTTTATTGAATAAAGAAGCCCTGAGATAAAAACTAAACAAATCTAATTTGAGTGAGTCACGCAAAAAATTATAGCCGGACGAAACACCAAAACCATCGATGAGTTTTATTTTTTTAATCGCATTGATACCGGTATCTTTTTTAGAACGCCATTTCATTTCTAAATTATTATCAATCTGAAAACTGATACCACCTGTTCGCCCTTCGGCATATCCACCATACAATGACCCTTCAAATTCACTGAATCTTTGGGTAAAGCCTGCCGCTACCGTATCGGTATAAAAATGTTGTTTAGATAAATCCGGTTTATAATTAAAACTAATGGATGGACGAATGACGTGTCGGATAGCGACAATTCTCGAATGTTTAAATTGATAAGTACCAAATATGGCAGTATTCAAATTAATGGCAAATGTCGCTTGTTGGTCAATGAAAAACCCTTTTTGAATGGTCGCATCAACTTTTTGCGCAGCTGTATTCCATTTACGCCTGAACTTTTGGGCTATCCATACCTGTGAGTAAGTAATTGCGGGCGAAACAATGACGGCACCATTAAATATAGGTGGCAAAGCGAGTGAAATAGGAATATTATGTTGGGCGCCCCATTGTAATGTGTCAATCAGTTGTTTGAAACTAAATGCAGAATCATAGAATGAAACCTGGTTTTTGAAATTGCCATTGTAGCCAATACCTAATTTTTGATACCATTTCGGTGTGCCCACTTGGTTTTTCGATTGAAAAGGATATTGAGTACTTACTGAAAAGCCTACATCTGGCAGGTTCACATTGATTAACCGTGTCAGGTTGTTTTGGTTGTGGTTGGCACTGATGGTTAAATTATAAGGTTTGCCAATCCATGTTTTAGAAAATGAAATCGAAGAACCCATTTGATTTTGAAAATTGAGTTGAACATTATTGGGTGTCAGTTGATTGAACTTCGTAGAACCGGCATTTACGCTGGCGGTAAAATTTGTACCCGGCCTTGCTTTGCTATCGACTGTATGATTCCAGTTGATGGAAAAAGTCCTTGTTTTTGAATAATCAGGATCGCCTTTAAAATTGAATTTTGTATTCTGAATACTGAATTTGAAAGCACCATTGTATTTATATCTTTTTCGATACGTCGGGTTTATATTCACTGTCCAGCCACCATAGGAATAAATATTTCCATAGAGTTTTACATCCCAATAATCACTCAAGACTTTATAATATCCTAAACCTTCTAATCCTAAACCAAATTGTTCATTGCTGGTAAATTGTGGCGGCATCAACCCCGAATGTCGCCCTTGGCTTAGTGGATAAATACCAAATGGTACATAGATGGGAATGGGAACGCCTTCAAATTCCAAATGTGCCGGGCCCGAAACCGCCAGTTTTTGATTGATCACTTTCATCTTGGGCGTTACAAAATCAAAATGTGGATCATCCAATAAGCAAGTGGTAAACCGGGCTCTTTTAATGAACGTTGTGTTCTCATTTACTTTTTTGGCTACATCGCCAATAACGAGGAACTCACCTTGCTGTGTATAGGTGTTTTTTGTAATACCAATTTGCGTCTTAAAATTATAGCGGATCGTATCCATGGTAAACTCGCTGTCTTTACTTTTGAAATGCGCTGTTTCCACTATTGCGCCACTACTATCTTTTGCATTCACCGCAGTTACCACTTGGGTTTGTTGATCTACTTCTACTTTCGGTGCTGTTAATTCTATATCTTGGTAATTCGTTTTTGTTTTGCCATAGAGAATCACTTTTTTATCTTGTATCAATATAACAGCCGAATCCTGTGCCTGGTATTTGAGAGGCGCTTCTAAAGAATCTTTAGAAATTTTTATGGAGAATGTGTCTGTCTTAGGTGTCAATGAAGCTGTATCGATGATAGGTTTTTTGGTGGTATCTGAGACTGATTTTGTTGGGTCAATTGTAGCAGTCGTTACCGGCAACGGTTTTGTTGTATCAGCCGTCATTGTTAAAGGACTGTAAAATTCTTTTACGGGTGAGGCATAAGTAGTAGTTTTCCACGTTAATGTGAATAATATAAATAGCCCTGTAATCCCGGAAAAGAAGAATTTTGGTATAAATTTGTATAATTGCTTCATTCAGTCGAAGCAAATGTAAATCATTATCTCACTGCATCCTATGAAGACATGAAAACAATTTGTGAATATTCTAAGCCACTTTATATTTGAAAAGCCATGAAGAAACGAACCCTAATTTTTTCCCTGGTTTGTTGTAGTAGTCTTTTATTTTTTTCCTTTAAAAACCGGCCACCGGCCAAAGGGAAAACGCAAAAGGTTTTACAGACCATCATTGTTGATGCCGGACATGGCATTATGCCCAATGGTGGCCATAACGGAGCCCACGGTTCCTATTCTTATGAAGATGATATTTGCCTGGCCATTGCCAAAGTTTTTGTCAGAAAATTGCATGAGGCACTTCCCGAAATTAAAGTTGTAGAAACCCGGCCTACAGAAAAAATCACTTCACTGTATCGGCGTGCAGAAATAGCCAATGAAAATAAAGGCGATTTGTTTTTTTGTATTCATGTAAATGCAGCAGTGCCCATCAAAAAGAGAGAATTGGATGGATATAAAACCGTAACCTATTATACCGGCAAAGGAAAAAACAGGGTGAAGAAAACAAAACAAGTTCCACAATACAAAACGATTACACTCGACAATCCGGCTGCAGGTACCGAAACATATATTTGGGGTGCACATAAAACCGAACAAAAAGAATTGGCTGTGCGAGAAAATGCACCGATGATGATGGAAAAAGATTATCAAAAACTTTACGGCGACATTGACCCGAATTCACCTGAATTCGTAGCGGTGTCTTTGTTGAAAACAAAACAATATTTTCGTCGCAGCGCATCATTAGCACAATTTGTTCAGGATGAGTTTGCCAAAGTAGGCCGAGTAGATCGGAATGTAAAACAAAGAAGTGTCGGTATCTGGGTGCTGCAAGCTACTGCTATGCCAAGTGTCTTGGTAGAAACCGGTTATATTACCAATCGAAAAGAAGAAGATTACTTGAACAGCCAGTCTGGCCAGGAAGAATTAGCCACTTGCATGCTCAACGCCGTGAAAAAATATATTGCCTGGTTGGAACAACAGGAGAATACAACAAATTCAACTTCGAAAAATGAAGTGATACAACAAACCGATGCGTTGCCATTTTTGCAAGTAACGGAATCATTGGCTTGTTACACCGGAAGAAAAGAAAATGAAATTACTAATAAACAAATAAAACAAAAGCGATAAATATTTATCGTAAGGAAAAACAAATCGTTGATGATCAAATTAAAATTATTTTTTTTATTCACTTTAATATTTTTTTATAGTCAGTCAATAATAGCACAACCTGATAAAGTAAAGCCACTCCAGACTTTAATCATTGACCCCGGACATGGTGGTCAGGATCCCGGAGCGAAAGGCACCCGTGAATCCGAAGCCAATGTGGCATTAGCCATCTCTTTAAAACTGGGCGATACACTGGCGAAAGCTTTTCCCGATTTGAAAATTGTATTTACCCGCAAGACGGATATTCTTCCCGGCAATTTGACCAATCTTGTACAATCGTTACGCTACAGAGCCGACCTGGCTAATGAAAGTAATGGCGATTTATTTATTTCGATTCATTGTAATTCTGCAGGCAAAGCTGCCGGCGGTTGGTATGAAAGAAGAGTCGTAGGAAAAGTGCCTTATACGAAATATGTAAAAAAAGGGAAAAAGACATATAAACGAAAAGCATATAGGTATAAATACAGTAAAGTGTGGGTGCCCAATAAAGCCAAAGGCACAGAAACATATTTATGGGCATTGAATAAAGATGATGCCAAAAAAACTTCAGTCGCCAAAAACGATTTTACGGAAGACATGGATTCCTTATCTACATTGGCACTTCCCGACCCAACTGACCCGGCCGAAAAAGTAAGAATGTTGATTTATACAAGACATTTTTTTAAGAAAAGCCTTCAATTGGCTGACCTGGTGCAGGAACAATTTAAAAAAGCAGGCAGGATTGACCGCGGTGTCAAACAAAGAAATAATAAAGGTATTTGGGTATTGCAAGCTACCGCAATGCCAAGCATTTTAATAGAAATCGGGTTTATTTCCAATAAAGAAGAAGAAGATTATATGTTGAGTGATAAAGGCCAGAAAGAAATTGTTGGCAATATTTTTACAGCCATCAAAAAGTATAAAGAAACCTTGGAAAAACAAGCATCTCCTGTTAAAAAAGTTCCGGTCAAACCTGTTAAAACACCCAACTAACAACCTATTTAGCTGAACTTTTCAGTTTAAAAAATAATTAGCTAATTTGGCATTTAATTGCCAGGATTGTAAAAGAAAAATCAGATGAAAATTAGCAACGAAACGAAAGTCGGCGTACTCACTATAACAGGATTAACGATTTTAATTCTTGGTTTCAATTTCCTGAAAGGGAAAGACCTTTTTAAAAAAAGTAAGAAAATTTACGCTGTATTTAACGACCTCGGCTCCTTATCCAAATCGAATGAAGTAAAAATAAACGGATATGTGATCGGTAGTGTGTATGCTTTGAATGTAAAAGACAAAGATATGAGTGGCATAGTGGCTACAATCAGCCTGACACAGGATGTCAATATTCCCAAAGATTCCAAAGCCATGATTTCAACTCCGTTGGTAGGTGCTTCTTATATTGTTATACAAAAAGGAACCGGCAAAGATTATTTACAACCCGGTGATACACTTACCACCTTCGTGGATGTAGGCATTCTGGATGATGTAAAAGCACAACTAACACCTACATTAACGAAAGTCAGGGTTACACTCGACTCACTCAATACTGTTTTTGGCTCTGTCAACGGATTGTTGAATTCTACTGCCAAAAATAATTTACAAGAAACACTTGATAATTTGAATAAAGCCAGTAATTCACTGAATAGTTTACTGGATAAAGAAACAGGTCAGCTACCCAAAATTCTGACAAATGCAGAAGCATTTACCCGCAGTTTGAATAAAGACACAGCCAATCTTTCGGCCACCATCTACAATGCCAGAAAAACTTCTGAAAAACTGGCAGCCTTAGAACTACAACCGGCTATTGATTCGCTGAAGTCAATGATTGCCAGTATGAAAACTGCTGCCGAAAAGATGACCAATGAAAAAGGAACACTCGGCGCATTGATGCATGATAAAACATTATACAATAAATTGAAAGATGCCATTCTGAGTGCAGAAATTCTTTTGGATGATTTGCGTGCACATCCAAAACGCTATGTTGGTTTTTCAATTTTTGGCCGCAAGGATAAAACAGGCCCGTTGAATGCACCTTTACAGAAAGATACCACACAGAAGTAGCCCGTTCATGCGATATTGTATCATATCATTTTGTTGTTTACTTACAGGCATTGTAGCTTGTAACATATCGACTATGGCACAAGTGGTAACACCAAGAAACGATGTCCCCTCTTCATCCGGCGATACGACAGTTACCGTTGAAATATTACCCGGTGTCCGAAAATTGGAATTCAGAAAAATAAACGACTCTACCCAACTGCAAATCCTGGCGGGCAATGTAAAGTTGAAACAAGGAAGCTCTTTATTCTTTTGCGACAGTTGTGTTATTAATAACAGTACACAAACTTTTGAAGCCTGGGGAAATGTACACATCAACGATGCTGATACGGCGAATCTTTTTGCCAAACACTTGCGTTACCTGATACGAAAAAAAATGGCCTACCTCGATGGCAATGTTAAACTTACTGATGGTAAAGGAACACTTACCACTCCCGACCTTGTGTATGATATGGATAAAGATATCGGCACTTATTTGCACGGCGGTAAAGTGGTCAATAAATCAACCGTTTTAACCAGTCAAGAAGGATATTATTATGCCGGCATCAAAGACGTTTATTTCAAAAAAAATGTTTTATTAAAAGATCCGGCTTATACTATAACGGCTGATTCGCTGATGTATAATACACAAAGCCAGATTGCAAGTTTTATAGCCAAAACATTGATTAAAGATAGCAGCGGCCGGACTATTGAAACCAAAAATGGATATTATAATCTTTTCAATGGCAAAGCCGAATTTGGCGACCGCCCGGTTATTCGGGATAAAAGCCTGATCATCGAAGCCAATTCAATTATTAATGATGACAGTAGCGGCGTCAGCCAGGCAAGAGGGAATGTCGTCATTATGGATACGGCGCAACATACCACAATTATTGCCGGAGAAGTTTTCAGGGATAATAAAAGAGATAGAATGTTGGCCACCCGCAAACCCCTGATGATTATCAAACAGGATAGAGATTCACTATATATCGCAGCGGATAGTTTTTATTCTGCCAGGCTAACGGATTTGTATAAGCGAAAAGATTCGCTGAAAAAAGATACGGTCAAAGGCGTCAAAGTTGTCAACGTCAATAAAGTGGCCAAAAACGATAGTACAAACCGTTATTTTGAAGCTTATCGGAATGTCAGAATTTTTTCCGATTCCTTACAAGGTATCAGCGACAGCTTATTTTATTCATTCAAGGATTCTACTTTTCGTATGTATCAACGCCCTGTTTTATGGGCAAATCATAGCCAGATAACCGGCGATACCATCAATTTATTTACACAAAATAAAAAAGCCAAACGGATAGAAGTTTTTGACAATAGTTTTATCGCCAACCAATTGGACCCCGATATTTTTAATCAAATAAAATCGACTCGTATGGTGGGGCGTTTTACTGATGGCCAATTGGATTCTGTAAGGGCTACCGGTTTGGCACAAACCATTTATTTCATCCAGGATGAGGATAGTGCTTATACCGGCATCAACGAATCTTCATGTGATATCATTGATATTTATTTTGGCAAAAAAGAAATGGAAAAAATTATATTCAGGAGCCAGGTCAATGGCACCATCTGGCCTATGTTTATGAAAGATCCTAAAGCTATGCGATTGCCCAATTTTATCTGGTTGGAAGACCGCCGCCCCAAAACCAAATTCGACCTCTTCGAATAAAAATTTCGACCGCTTTACACTTTTGCATTTCCTTTAGACTTAACGGCATCATTTTTCGTTCTATCTAGGCAAACTATTTATTATGAAAAGAATATTATTTGCCCTATGTTTTTCTGTGGCTTTATTGTTCGTTACTACAGTACAAGCCCAATCTTATAAAACCGGTTTAGGTGTGCGCCTCAGTAGTGCAGCTGCCAGTGTCAACAATTCCATTTCCATCAAGCATTTTATCAATCAGAAACTTGCTATCGAAGGTTTGTTTTCTTTTGGCGACCCCATTGCTTTTGGAGCCTTGGCCGAATTGCATAAACCACTTTCCTCAGAAGGATTAAGTTATTATTACGGTGGTGGCGGTTATTTAAGTTTTGTAAAAACTTTCGATGCTGAAAAGCAAACCAGTTCTACAAATCCCAATATTGGTGCACAAGGCGTCATTGGCCTCGATTATAAATTTGTCAATATCCCTCTTAATATTTCATTGGATTGGAAACCCGAATTGAATATCGTCAGCGATATCAATTTCGAACCGGCCGCAATCGGATTTACGGCGCGGTTCACCTTTGGAAAGTAATACTTCCCAGATTTTTAAGTTTATCCCGTTTTATTTCGATAAAACGGGATTTTTTTCGTAAATTATTTTGCAAAAATTTTCAGGTTTGTGCGGTATTTTGCAGGATATTTGTTTTATTTGTAGTACAATTAAAACTATGCTTAAAAGAGAAAGACAAGCTTACATCCTGCGGAAAGTGAATCTGCACAACAAAGTACTCTCTTCCGCACTCTGTACAGAGATAAATGTTTCTGAAGATACCATACGCAGAGACCTGCAAGAACTGGCAGAAGAAGGCAAACTCATTAAAGTACATGGAGGAGCACTTTCCCATTCATTTAATGAAATCAACTACAGTACAAATGGCATTTACTCCCAGTCGGAGAAAAAGAAAATTGCTACTAAAACAATCACCTTGTTGGAAGAAGGCATGTTTGTTTTAACCAGCGGCGGTACTACAATTCTCGAATTTGCCAAAAGCCTGCCTTTGCATTTAAAAGCCACTTTTATTTCGGGAAGCATTCCGGCGGTTTTGGAATATATTCAACATCCCAATATAGAAGTGATAATGATTGGCGACAGGATTTCAAAGAATTCAAAAATTACGGTTGGCTCCGAAGCCATTCATAAAATCAACCAAATGAAACCCGACCTTTGTATTTTGGGCACCAATGCCATTGATATTGAGCACGGCGTTACAGACGGAGATTGGGAAGTGGTTCAGCTGAAAAGAGCCATGGTCAGGGCTTCAAAAAAAGTAGCTTGCCTGGCAATTGCTGAAAAGCTGAATACAGTTCAACCGATACAAATTTGTGATATAAATAAAGTAGATGTGTTGATTACCGAATTAAATCCAGATGCAGATATTTTACAACCCTTTATCAAAGCAGGTGTACAGGTTTTATAAATAATTCAATTTTAGCCAAAGAATATATAGGCCAATCCAATAGCCGTTAAAACTCCGGCGAGGTCGGCCAGCAACATGGTCGTAACAGCATACCGTGTATTTTTAATACCTACTGCACCGAAATACACGGCGATGATATAAAAAGTAGTATCCGCTGAACCTCTGAAAACGGAAGCCAGATTGCCTGCAAAAGTATCGGCTCCCTGGATGCTTAAAGTATCAATCATCATGGCCCGGGCACCACTTCCACTCAGTGGTTTTAAAATGGCCGTAGGCAATGCATCTACAATTCTTGTATCGCCATTGAAAAACTGGAAAAGATGTTTGAAGCCATCCATCACAAACTCAAAAGCACCACTGGTTCTTAACAAACTGATAGCGACTAACAAACCTACGAGGTAGGGAATAATTTTAACGGCCACTTCAAATCCTCCTTTGGCTCCATCTATAAAAGCATCGAAAATATTGGTCTTTTTGTACACACCACCTAATACAATCAGCAGGAAGATTAACAATATCAATCCATTACTTAAGTTAGTGGAAAAGAGTTTAATACCCTCTGCATCTAAAGTTTTTATATAGACAATTAATGCAGTAATACATAAGGTAATACCCAAAATCCAAAACAGGATAACAGGCTGGAACAACCGTATTTTTTGCCTGATAGAAACGATAACGAGTGCTGCAATGGTGGCTACAAAAGTGGCAATCATACAAGGAATAAAAATGGAAGTTGGATTTTCAGCACCCAATGCCAATCGGTCGGCAATGATTACAGTGGGAACTAAGGTAAGTCCCGATGCGTGTAAACATAAGAACATGATTTGTGCATTGGAAGCCGTTTCCTTACTCGGATTTATTTCCTGCAGGCTTTCCATGGCTTTGATGCCAAAAGGTGTGGCCGCATTATCCAATCCTAGTAAATTGGCTGAAAAATTCATCACCATGTGACCCATGGAAGGATGATTTTTCGGGACGTCAGGAAATATCCTGGAAAAGAACGGACCGATAATTCTTGATAAAAAACGAATGCCTCCTGCCCTTTCTGCAATGGACATAAATCCCATGAATAAAGCCATGATTCCGATTAAATTCAAACTCAGGTTCACGGCATCTTTTGTAGTTTGGAAAACACCATTGGCCGTTTGCAAAGTAAACACCCGGTATTGGTCGGGCCCGGTTTGATATACTTTTTCATTGCCCCAATTGACAAGATTTTTTTTATTTAAAGCCTGTAAGACATTTGCAGGCAATGTTGCAGCTGATACCGTCCGCACATGAATCGAATCATCGGATTGGCCGGTTACCATTTGGCTGAAAATCTGTTGTTGTCCCGGTTGAAAAATAAACTTAACCGTTGCCGTTAATAAAGCGATGATGATAAAGCCGGTCCAGATTTTACTTAATGCCATTTTGAGAAAGTACTTTTATTTAGAGCTTTGAAGATAAAGGAAAGTTTGATAACCTGTACAACTTCTATACAATTCAACTGCTGATATTCACCATTTATCAAATTTTGCAATTCTATTTTTACTTGTTTTATACCTTTTGCTTCCAAAAAAATATTTCTATTTCAGCAATTGGAATTACCCAATGACAGAAGTTTTTTAAAAAAATTGGGTTGTAGATATTCCGAAAGAAAATCAATAAATCCTTTCGCCACTCCCCTGTTTCAAGCTATCTTTGCGCCTCGAAAAATTATCAATATGGCGTTACAGGCAGGAATTGTAGGACTTTCCAATGTAGGTAAATCAACTTTATTCAATGCGGTGAGCAAAAGTGCCAAAGCACAAGCCAGCAATTATCGTTTTTGTACTATTGACCCGAATGTTGGTTTGGTAGATGTGCCCGATAATCGTTTACAGGTTTTGGCCGAACTGGTACAACCCCAAAAAATTATTCCTACACAAATTGAAATTGTTGACATTGCTGGTTTGGTACAAGGCGCCAGCAAAGGAGAAGGCTTGGGTAATAAATTCCTCGCCAATATTCGTGAGGTGGATGCCATCATTCATGTGATTCGGTGTTTCGAAGATGAAAATATTTTACGCAATGAAGGTGCCATTAACCCGGTAAGTGATAAAGAAATTATCGAAACAGAATTGCAATTAAAAGACCTGGAAAGTCTTGATAAGAAAATTCAGAAAGTAGAGAAACAATTAAAAGTAGAACCTGCTTTGAAAGCAGAATTATCGGTTTTACAGTTTTGCAAAGAACAATTAGAAAACGGGAAAAATATCCGCTCATTAGCTTTGGAAGAAGAAGCCCGAAAAGCCATTGCCGATTTATATTTATTATCGGAAAAACCGGTTTTGTATGTGGCCAATGTTGATGAAGCTTCCATGCATACCGGCAATGCATTTTCTCAAAAATTAGTAGCCGCAGTCAAAGATGAACAAGCAGAAGTTATCATCATGAATAATCACATAGAAGAACAGATTGCAGAAATGGAAGATGAAGACGACCGGCAATTATTTATGGATGAATACAAAATGACAGAACCGGCATTGGATCGATTAATTCATTCGGCCTATAAATTATTAAATCTCTCTACTTATTTCACGGCCGGCGTACAGGAAGTCAGGGCCTGGACGATACATCGTGGCTGGAAAGCACCGCAAGCAGCCGGTGTCATACATACCGATTTTGAAAAAGGATTTATCAAAGCCGAAGTCATCAGTTATGATGATTTTGTACAGTATAAATCTGAAGCTGCTTGTCGTGAAGTAGGTAAATTAAGAATCGAAGGAAAAGAATACGTGGTGAAAGATGGTGATGTAATGCACTTCCGATTCAACGTTTAGAATAAAGCGGTAATGGATGCTCTTCCCAAATGAACAGTTCTGGATTGCCCGGCTTTTCTTCCGTCATAGTTCAAATTGATTTCTAAATTATTCAATAAACGTTTACTAAAACCCAGCGACCATAAATAGTTGCGGCCGGGTAATAAACCATTCAGCATAATATAACTGACAGTGGTATTGGCTGGAAAATCGTAACTGATATTATTGAATGTAAATTTTGCAGTAAGTGCACTGCTTTGTAAAATATTATATTTTCCTTCTACTTGCAGCGAATTAGAAACAGATTTCTCACCACCAAAATCCGGTTTGTTTTTTTGGATTTCAAATTTATATCCACCGACAATCCTGAATTTTGTTCCCCTGATATAGGTTACAAAAGGTTCTACTCCGTATATATTCAATAAATAATTCCTGTTGGCAAATGAAGGTGTTGACAGTTCATGTTTACCTTTATGTCCGTTTACGGTCAATAACATGGAACGGTTAATATTCCAACGCCATTTCATTTTCCAATCATTGAGTTTGCGGGTTTCATACCCATAGGTCAGTAATGATTTTGCATTGCTTCGCAAATTGGTAATGTCAATGCCCCAATGACTATTGAATCGATTGAATGAAAAAGTATTCAGAATAGTTGTATTCAGATTGATGAGTGCCGTGTCTGCAATGCCATATTTAAATGGATTGAATTCAAAACTGCCGGCAGCAATAGATTTTTTATTGGTTTGTAATGATGTAATCAAAATTATATTGGCCAATAACTTATTAAAACCTTTGGCATCTGCCAGTGGAATTAATGCTTTCGGTGTTATCGTGAAATTATAATTGAAGGTGATATAATTGGCTTTGATAAATTCATTAGTGGGTGTAAATATGCGAATAAATTTTGCTTGGTCAGGAAATGCGGCTAATTCAAATTCATTGAGTTGTTGTATGCCATCGCCATTATAATCGTTCCAGGCAAACTGGCCGGTACCTGCCGGCACTTCGAGGTAAGCAAAATCTCTTTTTTGCTCCTGCCCTGCTCCCACTTCATATAATACATTGCCCGTCAATAAACCTTTCCATTCATTCATCAGGTATTCCACTCTTCCCAGTATTGTTTCATCTGCTTTTTGGTTGGAAACAGCAGCATCATATATTTTTAATTTCCGGAAAGTAGTATTGATATACAACTGTCGTTTCGGATTCGAAAGAATAGCAGCTTGTATATTCAGGTTCAAACTGCGGTCGCCACGAATAAAATCTTTATACACGGGATATTGATCCGACCTTGTAAAAAAAGTAACCTGGTATTTATTATTTTTCGTTTGGTCCGATTTCAGATAAGCAGAATAAATATCGAACGTAAAAGAAGTGGGCAATAAAGTATCGGTCAATTTATCTGTTGTTTTATTTTTTTGTAATGAATAATTGAAACCCAATTGCCAGTTGTTGAGTTTTTCAAATATTTTACTTATGTCAAAACTTGGCCGGATGAAAAATCCTTTCCGGGTTAATAAATTAAAGTTGGTCAATGCAATACTGTTTTTGAATTGCCAGCCTTTCAGTTCCGCTAATTGTGAGAGTTGTTGCTGAAAACCATTATAGTTATCGCTTCGATGATAATTGGTAAACTGGTATGTATAACCGAAGTTTTTCTTGTTTTTTAGAGCCACAGTCGCCCGTAGAATATTCTCATCTGCCGGAATAGGATTGGCATCGAGTTGCAAGCCCCAATCTCTCGAAAATTCCACTTTTCTCAATCGTTCCAATGGTTTAAATTTTCCTTGAACATATTCATAATCGATTCCGGTAGATAAAGTTTGTTCTTTTTTATTATGCAAAACTTTCTCATTCGACAATTGTATTTTGGCGCCCCAACCCCGGTCGTCACCGTTATTAATTTTCGAAAACGTATTTACATCCGTATTACTTGTTGCTACTTCCGCCTTGATTTGTGTTTGGGCATTCAATGCATATTCAATACCGAGATTAAAAATTTGTTGCGTCTTAGGGGCCACTAATATTTGTACAGGTGCAAATTGGCCTTGCGGCAAACCACCAATGGGAGCTACATATTTATACACTTTGCCATTGGCGCCATTAAAATCAGGTACGTAATCACCTTTACCCTGGCCAACATCTACAAAAGATAAATTATAATGTGCCAAATTCGGGTCGGTGGAATATTGATAAATGGAATCTGCACCTACATAAATTTTCTCATATAAAATTTTACCACTGGTCAATGTATCTCTTACGGCTGCAGGATAAAATGCTTTTTGCACACTATCGCCCAAGTCGGCCAGAAATTGTTTTTGTTTTGTATCCAATACTTGGTTAATCGAAGTATTTTTGGCATCGCTATTACTGAAAGCTCCCAAATGAATTTTTAATTTATCGTTGACCGATACGTCTTCCGATATATACAAGTTGGCATTCAGGTAATTTCTGTCTGCATACTCAAATTCTACCTGGATGCGGCTGTCTTTTGTAATCATACGGCGAGGGGTAAACGTAATTTCAGCCGTATTATAATTGATGATGTAGTCCTGGTCTTCGCCTCTTTGTAACAATTCTCCATCGATAAAAACCCTTTCTGTATTGGCCAAAACAATAAAGAAAAATTCATGATTAGCACCTTGCAAACGATACGGACCCTGATTGCCTTCTTGAGGCGTAATGATATTCCGGGTAAATTTTCCTTTTGCAATAGAGCCGCTTACCAAAGTATTGGAATTGATATTTTTCCCAATTCGTTGATTGGTTTGAAAGGAAATGCCTTGCAATCTTTTATAAAAATTTAAAAAATAACTTTTATCGGCACGAATATCCAAATCGCCGAGATTCAACTGCCAGTTTCGTTTTTTAAATTGCAGGAACACCTGGTCAAATTCATTTAACTGTTGTGTATTTCCATCGGGTTGAATGGGAATGTTGTTATCGGTAATGGCCGCATTGATTTCAATGCTATCGCCCAACATGCCATTCAATTGCAGGTTTAATGTCGAATTCAAAACAGCATCCTGGCTATTGCCAAAACCAATTTGCCGGCCAAAACTTCCCTGTGCTTTTATTTTTCCAAAATCAAATATTTTATTGTTGTTATTTTCCAATCCCGTATTAATCGCAATCGGTTGGACATAGAAATTATTGGCAACGCTATCATAAAACATTCGTTGAGCAACGGGATTGAGCCGAAAAGGAAAAACCCGGTAATGAATCGTTACCGTTGGCGTGGCTGGTTTTTTGCGCCATATTAAAATGGCATTCACATAATCTATTTTATAATCTTTGTCAGCTATCAAAGGAATAGAAACAGATTGGGGAATAATACTGACACTATCGAGCCGAATACTATCTTTCAGTGTACTAAAAGTTTTAAATCGTAAATTCGATGATGGCAAAGTCTTTTCGACAGGAATTTGAGCATGGCCGGCTATAGCCAGCAAAAAACAAATGAAGAATCCGGATATACGACCTTTCCAACTCAATAGCAGTGCATTTAGTTAAAAATCGGAAAATTTGTGTTTTTATTGCTTTAAAGTTATCCCATGTTGTTAATTCTGCCGGAAATTCAGCATTTTTGCAGATACATTAATTAGATAAACGAATAATTCAATTTTCTGGTGAGCAAAAACATACCCTTACTCTTTTTTTTATTTTTCAGTTTTACCGTTTCGGCACAACAAAATAATATCTGGTATTTCGGCAGGCAAGCCGGATTGGATTTTAATTCGCAAGGCGGACAACCGGTGCCGACTGCTTTGCAAAACAGTGCCATGAATACGGATGAAGGTTGTTCTACCATTTGTGATGATAATGGAAATTTATTGTTTTATACGAATGGCATTACGGTGTACAACAAAGAACATAATGTGATGCAGAATGGCGATAACCTGTTGGGTAATAAATCAGCTTGCCAATCCGGATTGATTGTTCCCCAACCCGGCGGCGATAGTTTATTTTACATTTTTACAACCGATGCGATAGAAAATAATTTTGCCAACGGCTATAATTATTCTATTGTGAATATGAAGAAAGATAATGGAAGAGGAAGTATTGTTGTAAAAAATCAATTACTTTCTCAATCCTGTACCGAGAGAATGACAGCGGCAAGGCATGCCAATGGCGTGGACATCTGGTTAATCACCAACGATAATAATTCCAATACTTTTCGTTCCTGGTTGATTACTTGCAATGGTTTGCAAACGGCACCCATCGTTTCCAATGCAGGGATTGTTATGAATTTTAATGTGCTGACCAATACCGGTTATATGAAAGTGAGTCCCGATGGAAAACAATTATGTCATACTTTCTTCCCATTGGGAGAAGAAGTTGGCGGCGTGTCAAATTTTATCCAACTTTTTAATTTTGATAATAATTCAGGTATCATTTCCGGAGGCATAAAAGTTACCCGGCCCAACGCATCTTATATTGGTTGTGAATATTCTCCTGACTCAAAATATATTTATCTGACAAGGCCTACAAAGACGATGATTGATCAGATTGAAGCCAAGTTGGCAACATCGGCAGCCATAGAGGCATCGGCTGTTTCTATGCCAACGCCTTCCAGCAAACCTTTCGGTATTCAACTGGGCCCCGATGAAAAAATATATGTTTTCAATGAAAGCCAAAATGTTGGTGTCATCAATAATCCGAATAATAAAGCACCGAATGTAGGATTCAATGAAGCCCAAATCAGTACGTCGCCACATACAGCTTATTTAAGTTCTCCTTCTTTTATGAACGATGTAGCATTTGACCCTAATAATTCATTTACTTATACATTGTTGGGTGGTTGTGATGGACAGGTGCAGTTTACCAGTTTTTCTTCTATGCCGGGCAATGTGTCCTGGTTTTGGGATTTTGGCGATGGCTCCACTTCCACTTTGCAAAACCCAATGCATGTTTTTACGCCAAGCGACCAGACTTATACAGTTTCACTTACCATGTCTTCCAATTTATCCTGTGCCAATATTAAAAGATCAAGGCTTATACAACCGGCCGGTATTTCAGGTGAAGTAAGTTATGATTTTACCATTCGTTGCGATTCTGATTATGTAAGATTTACAAATACCAGTAAAACATTATTGGACAATAATGTGCAATTTGTTTGGGATTTCGGCGACGGTGCTACTTCTACTGATGTCAACCCGATTCATACTTATTCTGTAGCCGGGCAATACAATGTAAAACTGAGTACAACAGCCGGAAGTACTTGTTCTATTAAAGAATTAACACAAGCAGTGAATATTGTAAGTTTTCAAATTGCGGCTACTGCGGATGTTACTGTATTGGTAGGTAATCCGGTTTATTTATCCGCATCAGGGCCGCCGGTCGAGTATGCCTGGTCGCCGGCAAAATGGTTATCCGATACGGCTTCGAAAAATACGATTGCTACGCCGTTAGAAGATATTAAATACATAGTTACCGGAACAAATAGTGATGGATGCCATACCTCAGATTCTGTTTTCATCAAAGTGATTCAGTACGACAATGTGTATGTACCCAGTGCATTTACACCCAACAACGATGGAAAAAATGAAACCATCAAACCTTATTTTCCGGGTACGGTTACTTTAGATGCGTTTATCATTTTTGACCGCTGGGGCAATAAAATTTTTTCCAGCAATGAACGAAGTACCGGTTGGGATGGAACATTTAAAGGCGCCAATCAGCCCAATGGTGTTTATGTTTGGACCTTTAGCGGAAAAGATACGAAGACCAATCAAGCGATTTACAAAAAAGGAACGGTCACTTTAATTCGATAATTATTTATCGGCTTTAGTACCTGCCAGCATATATTCCCGATTCAACCGGGCTATATTGTTGATTGAAATTTCTTTGGGACAAACAGCTTCACAAGCACCGGTGTTGGTACAAGACCCAAAACCTTCTTTATCCATTTGTGCTACCATATCCAACACTCTCGTATTTCTTTCCGGAGCACCTTGTGGCAATAATGCAAGATGTGAAACTTTAGCAGCTACAAATAACATAGCAGAGGAATTTTTACAAGCGGCTACGCAAGCACCGCAACCAATACAGGCAGCAGCTGCAAAAGAAGCATCGGCCAAATCTTTTTCAATCGGTGTGGCATTGGCATCTACGGCATTACCGGTATTTACCGAAACATAACCGCCGGCCTGGATAATCCGATCAAATGCAGAACGGTCCACCATTAAATCTTTAATCACCGGAAATGAATTGGCCCGCCAGGGCTCAATGACAATCGTATCGCCATCATGATAAGCTCTCATGTGCAATTGGCAAGTCGTATTGCCATGCCAGGGACCGTGTGGCCGCCCGTTGATATACATGGAACAAGCGCCGCAAATACCTTCGCGGCAATCATGATCGAAAGCAATCGGGTCTTTTCCTTCATTTATCAGGTCTTCATTCAAAACGTCTATCATTTCTAAAAATGACATTTCGGTAGAAATATTTTTTACCGGATAGGTTTCAAATTGACCGGCGCTATCAGCATTTTTTTGACGCCAGATTTTCAATGTCAGATTAATCATTGTATGTTCCATAACTAAAAAATTCTATTAAATGATTCTATAATTTTTTTTAAGGAGTTAGTTCAATTTTTTACAATTCAATCAAATATAAACAGCATCATTTCTTTTTTTAAGTTCTATTTTGCAAATTTACTTATAAATAACCTCAGACTCATCCCCTAATTTTGCATGAAAATCAAACCAACTAATGTTATTTAATCTTTGTTTTTCGTCTGCTCCATAAAACTCATAATATTTGAATGTAACTTCTTCATAAGTCAACCAATTTCCCTTTGTGTTTTCGCCAAATGGTCCTGTTGAACTATAAGGATATTTAACCGGAAAAAACTTTTGAAACCGTAACAATAATCCATTTTTAATATGTAAATAATAAGGAAATAATTTATTTTTTTCATTTTTATTCATTGGTTTAAAACCATTTGCCTGATTAATTATTTTAAACCATTTATATCCTTTTGCATAAAGCATTTCCAATATCTTAATTGATGATGCTTCACTGGAAACATATTTTGGCAATCCCATTTCTTTGTCTAAAGCTTCAATGCATAAATAATCATAACCTTCAATGTCAACTTTCATATAATAAGGAATACCATATTTTTGAAAAAGATCTTTAGCAAGAATACATTCTACTTGAACTACTTCGTACGGAGTATTGTTTCTTGTTGCTGATTCTTTATTGAATGAACTCCATGCTGATGTTTTCAAATTTTTATAAAATGAAAGAATGCCTTTTTTATCGCTAATGCCATAATTTATTATAACCAGCCGTCCTTCTTTAATTTCATTCTTAAATTTTTTTTTGTTTTTCCGAACTAATTCAGGGTCTGCTTCGACAGCAATTACATCGAATCCTAAATTCAAATATTGGCGAGTATCTTGTCCTATATTCATCCCAATATCAAAAATTAATTTTTTATTTGTCACCACCTTTTTAATCAAATAATTTACTATTTATAACTCCTTTGTATCAGCTTCACCACATCCAATTCCAAATACTCACATAACCGCCAACTCAAACAATCCGCTCAAATGCAGAACAGTCAACCCTTAAACCTTTATTCACCACAAATACCTTCGCGGTATTCATTCAAAACGTCTATTTTACCGGTGTTATCAGCACTTTTTGACGCCAGATTCTCAATGTCAGATTAATCATTGTATGTTCCATAACTAAAAAATTCTATTAAATGATTCTATAGTTTTTATACGAGAATGGCTTGAAGCCAAATTTCTTATCCAGAAAATATAAAAACTTATGTTTTATGTTTTTAAACTGTTTGTCTTTTACACTATGTTCAAAATGCCAATTTTCCTTCTCTACCCTGTTTTTCATCACGGCCGGATGTGTTCCATCGAATAACGCAATGGAATCGATTGCAGAATAATCAAACGCCGGTTCTTTTTGATCAACAATATTCGTCCACACTTTATGTTTGTCCTCTTCATTCCAAAACTGCCCGAAATCCCGGTGCTTCTGCTGCATAAAAAGCGGATGCCGAACCCATCCGTAATGATAAATAAATGTATCCAACAGTTTTACATTCAGCTTCCTGTTATTCTTTCTGAAACCTTGTGCGTCACGGTAGGAACGAATATTTTTATCATTTTTTATAATCCGAATTTCTTTGTTGTACCATTTTCTTCCATCGCCGAGGTATTTGTAACTGCCGTAAAAATGCAAGTAATGAAATAGCAATCCTTCTACCTGATCATCATCTTTATATGCCGTCAATGCTTTTCGAATGGCATCGTAATATTTTTCATGCAATACTTCATCGGCCTGAATGTAAAAGAGCCAGTCAGCATCGGCAGCCACTGCATCCATTGCCTTATCCGTTTCTACTGCCAATACTTTTCCGCCAGTTCTTAAGTTTTTATCCCAAACGGAATGGATGGTTTTTATTTTTTCACTTTTTATCGAAGCGATTAATTCATTTGTGGCGTCTTCCGAATCGCCGAGGCTAATGACCATTTCATCTACCAGCGGCAAAATGGATTGAATGGATTCCACCACCGGATAATCATACTTCACAGCGTTCTTAACAAATGTAAAACCACTTATTTTCATTATTTATAACTCCTTTGTGTCAACTTCACCACTTCAAATTCCAAATGCTCTTGGTGCATTTCCCAATGGCTTTCATCTTTATATTCCCAGGCCGAAACAAAAGCAAAATTATCATCATCACGCAGTGCTTCACCTTCAGCAGTCTGGCTTTCCTCTCTGAAATGGCCGCCGCAACTTTCTTTTCTGTTCAAGGCATCTTTGCACATTAATTCGCCCAACTCCAGGAAATCGGCTACTCTTCCGGCTTTATCCAATTCAGGATTCATTTCATTTATTGCTCCCGGAATCCGGACTTTGCTCCAAAATTCTTTTCGTAAGGTTTGTATTTCGCCAATGGCTTCTGTCAATCCTTTTTCATTGCGGGCCATGCCACATTTCTCCCACATGATTTTGCCGAGTCGCTTATGAAAACTTTCTACCGATTCATCGCCTTTGATGTTCATCAGTTTTTCTATTCTATTCCGAACAGATTTTTCTGCTTCTTCAAATGCTTCATGCGTAGTCGGTATTGGTGCCACACTGATTTCATGTGCCAAATAATTTCCTATTGTGTAGGGAATTACAAAATAACCATCGGCGAGGCCTTGCATCAAGGCAGAAGCACCTAACCTGTTGGCACCATGGTCGCTGAAATTGGCTTCGCCCAAGGCATACAAACCTTGTACGGAAGTCATCAATTCATAATCGACCCAAAGGCCACCCATTGTATAATGTACCGCCGGATAAATGCGCATCGGTACTTCGTAAGGATTTTCACCGGTAATTTTTTCATACATGTCAAATAAATTACCATATTTTTCTTTCACCACTTCTTTTCCGAGACGCACCAAAGTTTCTTCATCGGGATTGTGAATACCGTGACGATGTGCTTCGGCTTTGCCATATTTATTTATGAGGTTGTACCTGAAATCGAGGTACACTGCTTGCTTGGTAGTACCAACACCAAACCCGGCATCGCATCTTTCTTTAGCAGCTCTCGATGCCACATCTCTGGGTACCAGGTTACCAAATGCCGGATACCTTCTTTCCAGGTAATAATCCCGGTCTTCATCTGGAATTTCATTGGCTTTGCGGGTTTCCCCTTTATTTTTTGGAACCCATATTCTGCCATCATTTCTTAATGATTCGGACATCAACGTCAATTTAGATTGATGGTCGCCACTCACCGGAATACAAGTCGGATGAATTTGTGTAAAACAAGGATTGCCGAAATAGGCACCTTTTTTATGGGCTTTCCATGCAGCCGTTACATTACTGCCCATAGCATTGGTAGATAAATAAAATACATTACCATATCCACCGGAACATAACACCACTGCATGACCGAAAAATCTTTCGAGTTCGCCGGTTATTAAATTCCGGCAAATAACACCTCGGGCTTTGCCATCTATCAAAACCACTTCGAGCATTTCATGGCGACTGTACATTTCTACATTGCCGAGTGCAACCTGTCGCTCCAATGCCTGATAAGCACCTATTAATAATTGCTGGCCTGTTTGCCCGGCGGCATAAAAAGTTCTTTTCACCTGCACACCACCGAAGGACCGATTGCTCAATAAGCCGCCATATTCCCTGGCGAAAGGAACGCCCTGTGCTACACATTGGTCAATGATATTGGCACTCACTTCTGCCAACCGATAGACATTGGCTTCCCGGGAGCGGTAGTCACCTCCTTTTACGGTATCATAAAATAACCGATACACCGAATCGCCATCGTTCTGATAATTTTTGGCCGCATTGATACCACCTTGTGCAGCTATACTGTGTGCCCTACGTGGAGAATCCTGGAAACAAAAAGATTTTACTTTATAACCCAATTCACCCAAAGAAGCCGCAGCCGAAGCACCGGCTAATCCTGTACCGATCACAATCACTTCGAGTTTGAGTTTATTGGCCGGGTTGACCAATTTACAATGGCCTTTATAATTTGTCCATTTATTTTCTATGGCTCCGGAAGGTATTTTTGCATCTAACATATTCGTCAATTGAAAGGTATTTTTTAAAAATCAAACTTCACCAATTTGCCAAACCACAGATTAACATTCTACATTTTATTTCGATTCATAGCTCACTATTCTGCAAAAGAATTTTACAGACACCATGCACTACTTCACCCAACCCAGGTACATACTTAACGGCATCATGGCAAAAGCCAACGATATAATAATGGCATAACCGATACCAATATTTTTAAGCATTTTTAAATACCGGGCATTGCTGACACCGACTGTTCTGAAAGCACTTTGAAAACCATGAATTAAATGCCAGCAGAGAGAAATACAAGCGAAAATATAAACCAGTACAATCCATAATTCCTGGAAAGTACTTTGCATCAAGGCATATAAATTATGGACATGTTGGCCATTGGCCAATTCCATTTCGGGGCCGGGCACACCGGTAAAACGAGAAGGTACCCAAAAGTTCTTCCAATGAATGATGAAGAATAACAATAAGATGGTACCAAGCAAACCCATGCTACGGCTATACCATTTGCTGCCTTTATTGCGTATGGGAACGGCATACCCTTTTTTCCGCTTGCTTCGATTTTGAAATTCGAGCATATAACCCTGAATGATATGCAAAAAGATGCCGAGAAAAAGACCGACTTCCATGATGCGGATGACAACGGTAGAACCCATGAAGTGTGCTGCTTTGTTAAACATCACGCCGCCATCATTGGCCCAAATACAGGCATTAATACCTGCATGTACAATTAAAAATGAAATTAAAAATAAACCCGTCAGTGCCATCACCCACTTTTTGCCTATAGAAGAAGTAAAGAGTTCAGACCATTTCATAAACTAATAATCTAAGGTGAGTTGAATAGTTACAAAAGTACAGCCCGCAAGTCAAAAAAAATAATTGTTTTTTGAAGTGATTTAAACGTCTAACCGATTGGCGATTTCCGAATTGATTTTTCTGAATAAGTGAATCGGCTTATAGTTGCGCCAGTTGTGCAATTCCATTAATTCAATATATTGATGCAAGTGGGCTTTTTTAAAATCATATTGCGTTTGCTCAGGCATATTCAAACAAACGGCCCAACCTTTTTCTTCATTGATTTCTTCGTATAATTCTTCATAATATTCTTTCCCATCGCTATGATAGTTCAAGACATTTTCCCCAATCAAAATAAACTTATGAATTCCTTCATCCATAAATTTTTCTAATACTTCTCGTTTCAATTCCATGATATCGTTTTCGATGGCATCATTCCATTCGCCTATTAATTCGAGTACGGCATATTGATCATCATAATCTGCAATTAAAACTTTCAAGTACAAGGTACGGCTGCCAAAATCATCCCACTGCGGATGAATGTAAAAATTGTAAATGGTATGCGAATACTCGAATTCAGAATAATCTCTCCCGTAAAAAGGAGATTTTTTATCTTCTTCGCTTACATAAATATGTTGCCAATTATAAAATGGTTCAATGTCTTGCATGGTATTTTACTCCATACAAAGATACACGAAGGAAGAAATTTTGTTGTGAAGAAAAAAAGAATTTTGTTGCTTATTGTTTATTTAAATAAGCTGCTGCTTGCCGAACGCTGCCAAATTCCAGTAAGATTTTTTTGGCTTCTTCATACGCTACATTTTCAATTCTTTCCATGAGCATTTTAACACCGCGGTCCACCAGTTTTTCATTGCTCAATTGCATGTTTACCATTTTATTATCTTCTACCCTTCCGAGTTGAATCATGACCGTTGTTGAAATCATATTCAACACAATTTTCTGGGCTGTTCCGGCTTTCATTCTTGTACTGCCGGTTACAAATTCAGGTCCTACGACGACTTCTACCGGATAATCAGCTTCTGTACTCACGGGTGCTTGTGGATTACAACTTATACTACCGGTAATGATTTTATTTTTTCTGCAAGCAGCCAATGCACCAATGACATACGGCGTAGTGCCGCTGGCGGCAATACCTATGACTACATCTTTGTCAGAAATATTGTGCTGTTGTAAATCTTTCCATCCTTGTTCTCTATCGTCTTCTGCATTTTCCACCGCTTTTGTTATGGCTTTTTCGCCACCGGCAATAATACCGATGACAAGATCGTAAGGTACACCATAAGTGGGTGGACATTCACTGGCATCGAGGATACCGAGACGGCCACTGGTGCCGGCACCTATATAAAATAAACGGCCACCCATCAACATTTTATCCGTAATGGCTTCTATTAAGTTTTCAATTTGCGGCAGCGATTGATGTATGGCATTGGGAATCGTCTTATCTTCTGCATTGATATGCTTCAGGATAGTTCCGATAGACATTTTTTCAAGGTGATGATACGGGCTTTCCTCTTCTGTAATTTTTTTAAAAGACATAAATGCAATATTGGATCAACTGTAATAAGTTATTAAGCCATCCATCGGGTTTTGCATGATTGTTCCCAATTGAAAATCATAATTGCGACACAATAGTTGTACTACATCCTGAAAAACGAAAGCAATACTTCCGACGAAATGAACGGGCTGTTTGTTGATTTCTTTATACCTGCAAAGATGGTTAAAAAAGAAATCATTTAAGCCATCTTCAATAATATTTTCAATCATATAATGATTGCGGTTTTCTGCAAGGAATCTTGCAAAATTAGCCAGGTACCTGTTGGGTAACGGTTTCTTATATACGTTTTCTAAAATTTCGGCAGGTGTTGTAAGGTATCGCAGGTCGAACCGGCTTCTTAATTCATCATCAAAAATATCGTAGAGATAATGTTGAACAACTTTTTTGCCGAGATATGCTCCGCTACCTTCATCACCGAGAATAAATCCCAGGCCCGGACTGTTTTTTACAATACCACGGCCGTTGTAATAACAAGAATTGGAACCTGTGCCGAGAATGCAGGCAATGCCTTTTTCCCGTCCACATACTGCATGCGCCGCCGCCAGTAAATCATGCGATACTTTTGTTTTTGCATCAGGAAAAACATTCTTCATAGCTTTTTTTACGGAACGTACATTTGTTGCATTGGCACAACCGGTGCCGTAATAATAAATTTCATCGACCGGAATTTTTTTAATTTTTGATTGAACTTCTTTTTCCAGGATGCCGGTAATCTGTTCTGTATCCAGAAAATAAGGACTGATACCTTGAGCAAGCATTTTTTTAACTTTCCCGTTGTGCAGCAAAGCCCATTCACTTTTTGAAGACCCACAGTCAGCAATTAAAAGATTATCAGGCATAGTTAATGATTAAATCAACAAACCAAAATTACCATTCGGTGTAAATAAAGTATTTTGCGTCAAATTACATAATATCAATTTATAATGGGGAATAAAAAACTACAAATTTGGTTGCCTTTACTTTTTGCTCTGGTATTGATTGCCGGTATGTTGATTGGTTATAAACTCAATAAGAACAATCAAAATGCAAGCGGATTTTTTGCCGGCAATAGCCGCAATTCTTTACAACAAGTATTGGATTTGATACAAAAGCGATACGTTGATTCCATTGATATTGATAGCCTGGAAGGAACGGCCATACAAGGTATCATGTCTGATTTGGACCCTCATTCAGTTTATTTTCCACCGGCCAATTTACTGGCAGCAAATGAAGAACTGGCCGGAAATTTTGATGGCATTGGCGTTGAATTCAATGTTTTTGCCGATACGGTAAATGTGCTTTATGTAATTCCCGATGGGCCTAGCGATAAAGCCGGCGTGCAGATTGGCGATAAAATTATCAGTGTGAACGGCCATTCACTAACTCGAAAATCAATCACTACCGATAGTATTAAAAATTATATCAGGGGAAATAGTGGTTCAGTTGCCAATTTATCCATCCTGAGAAATCAAAAAAAGATCAGCATCGACATTACAAGAGGCAGCATTCCCGTGCCTTCCATTGATGCAGCTTATATGATAGATAAAACAACCGGCTACATCAAACTGAATAAATTCACCGAAACCAGTTATGAAGAATTTATGAAAGCCATGGAGCAATTGAAAAAACAAGGTTTGCAAAATCTTATTTATGATTTGCGGGGCAATGGTGGAGGTTTTATGAATGAAGCCGTAGATATGGCGGATGAATTTTTGGACGGTAATAAATTAATCGTTTATACCGAAGGTGTCAATAGTTCCAAAAAAGAATACCGTTGCAAACGGCCGGGTATTTTTGAAAAAGGAAAACTCGTCATTCTTGTGGATGAACTTTCGGCCAGTGCCAGCGAAATTTTAGCGGGAGCTTTACAGGATTGGTGCCGGGCAACAATCATTGGCCGCCGTACTTTCGGCAAAGGATTGGTACAAGAACAGTATAGCCTCGATGACGGCGCTGCCATTCGCCTGACGGTGGCACGGTATTACACACCATTGGGCAGATGTATTCAACGTTCTTATAAAAACGGCAAAAAAGTGTATATGGATGAATTATGGGAGCGGTATAAAAACGGCGAATTGATTTCTTTGGATTCCAATAAACTGCATCCCGATAGTAAAAAATTTATTTCAGGGTGCCATGATACTTTGTACGGTGGCGAAGGAATTATTCCCAATATATTTGTGCCCATTGATACGACTTTATCGCAGAGAAATATGCTCAAGCTATTTAATTCTGTCAATTTCAGCAGTATCGTTTATCAATATTACCTGCAACATACAACTGCATTGGACAATTATTCATCGGTCAGTCAGTTCAAAAAAACTTTCAACAGTACGGCGTTGTGGAATGCATTTACCATTGCTGCCAAAAAAGCCGGCGTAACACAATTTACAGCTAAGGAAAAAGCCGCCTTGCAGGAAAGATTATTAGCCCTACTGGCCAGGTACAAATGGAGAAATGATGGCTATTTTGAAGTCGTCAATAGCAGCGATGCCACCATAGAAGAAGCTTTGCAAAAATTGGAAAACTGAGGATTTTGAATGAATAAATTTGTAAGGGTTTAAACAGCCAGTAGCAATCAGCTAAAAGCAACAAGTAACAAGTAACAAGGAACTAGCAAAACTCTCTAAAATCCTACCTTTGCACCCAAAAATCACAGCATGGATATCAAAAAAAATATACTGGAGACGATTGGGCACACGCCGTTGATTCAATTGCATAAAATAACCAAAGATGTTCCGGGAATGGTTCTTGCTAAAGTGGATTATTTTAATCCCGGCAATTCCATAAAAGACCGGATGGCTTTGAAAATGGTAGAAGTAGCCGAAGCCGAAGGAAAACTGAAACCCGGCGGCACCATCATCGAAGGAACGAGTGGCAATACAGGAATGGGTTTGGCTTTAGCCGCAGTCATCAAAGGCTATAAATGCATTTTCGTTACGACGGATAAACAATCCAAAGAAAAAGCAGATATTCTGAAAGCTGTAGGTGCCGAAGTCATTGTTTGTCCCACCAATGTAGAACCCGAAGACCCGCAAAGTTATTACAGTGTAGCAGCGAGGTTGGCCAAAGAAGTGCCCAACTCCTACCACATGAACCAATATGATAACCTGGCCAACCGGTTGGCACATTATGAAACCACGGGCCCCGAAATCTGGCAACAGACAGATGGTAAAATCACACACCTCGTTTGTACAGCAGGCACCGGCGGCACCATTACCGGTACGGCGCAATATTTAAAAGAAAAAAATCCTGACATAAAAATTTGGGCAATAGATGCTTACGGTTCTTTATTGACAAAATATTTTAGAACAGGTGAAGTAGATATGAATGAAGTTTATCCCTATATCAGTGAAGGTTTCGGGGAAGATTTTGTCCCCAAAAATTACGACATGTCGGTCATTGACCACTTCGAGCAGGTAACCGATAAAGACGGCGCCATCATGGCGAGGAAGTTGGCCAAATTGGAAGGTATTTTCTGTGGTTATAGTGCAGGAAGTTGTATGCAGGGATTGATGCAACTGAAAGACAAACTGCCAAAAGATGCCATTACGGTTTGTATTTTCCACGACCATGGCAGCCGTTATGTAGGTAAAATATACAACGACCAGTGGATGCTCGAAAGAGGTTTTCTTGAAGTCAAAACATTTAAAGATGTGGTGAATGCCCGTGACGAAAAACAACTCATCAGTGTAGCACCCACGCAAACGGTATTGGAAGCGGTGACTTTAATGCAGACAAACGATATTGACCAGGTACCTGTTTTTGATGAAGGCGGCAGCCCGGTAGGTGCTATCAGCGAAAGCGGATTATTTCAAAAAATATTCAACGACCCGGCCATTAAAAATGCGACAATCTCCTCTGTCATAGAGCCGGCTTTCCCGGTAGTGGCATTCGACACACCGGTTGAAAAATTACGGCATTTGATCAACAAAGACAATGGTGCAGTATTGGCCAAAGATGATGCCGGCAATTTCCATATCGTTACCAAATACGACGTAATACAGGCTTTGGGGAAAT
>JAGQWM010000017.1 GCA_020437365.1 Chitinophagaceae bacterium
ACCAATATAATGTATAGGTTGCGAATCATCCTTAAAGATAAAATTTTGAAAGCTATTCACAACTAGATATTGGTTTATTCGGCACGGTCTTTAGTTGCGAATCATCCTTAAAGATAAAATTTTGAAAGCTATTCACAACTAGCTTGTCTTGTGATTTCATTTAGCTTGTCGTTGCGAATCATCCTTAAAGATAAAATTTTGAAAGCTATTCACAACACTTAGAAACATATTTTGATAGGTAACTTCGTTGCGAATCATCCTTAAAGATAAAATTTTGAAAGCTATTCACAACACATGGCACCACCAATAGACGGTTCTGTGAGTTGCGAATCATCCTTAAAGATAAAATTTTGAAAGCTATTCACAACTACGCCGGCTACATTGGCGAGCAATGTTGGGTTGCGAATCATCCTTAAAGATAAAATTTTGAAAGCTATTCACAACTAATCTTACAACTTGTTCTCTTGTACTATTGTTGCGAATCATCCTTAAAGATAAAATTTTGAAAGCTATTCACAACAAACGAAATGTGAAGATTGCAGAAATTTAGTTGCGAATCATCCTTAAAGATAAAATTTTGAAAGCTATTCACAACAATGAGGTAGGTACTCTAAATCTTTTAACGGTTGCGAATCATCCTTAAAGATAAAATTTTGAAAGCTATTCACAACTCTAACCTATCCATATTATCGCACACCTCCGTTGCGAATCATCCTTAAAGATAAAATTTTGAAAGCTATTCACAACTGGCAAGGGTGGCGATGTTTTTTCATTTAGTTGCGAATCATCCTTAAAGATAAAATTTTGAAAGCTATTCACAACAGTCTATTGAAAAACAAAGTTGAAGACATAGTTGCGAATCATCCTTAAAGATAAAATTTTGAAAGCTATTCACAACGACCGCCAAGCCTCCGACGTTATGCGCCATGTTGCGAATCATCCTTAAAGATAAAATTTTGAAAGCTATTCACAACCCGTAACTATTCAAAGAAATGATGCAGCACGTTGCGAATCATCCTTAAAGATAAAATTTTGAAAGCCTGTCTGCCGAAGGCAGGCTATTCACAAACAATTTTTATAGGCAGTTTTTTTATGAGTAGTTTCTAATCTTTATTAATAGTAAAATTTATAAACAAATAAAATCTAAAAGTATTTTTAACCGTTCTTATACAAATCATCTTCTTGTTTTCTCTTCACTTGTTTTCCTGCTATCGAGAGTAGCAACATCAATACAATGGCAACAGCCAGAATCAGGAGCATGTTTATAATTGCGTTTGCCCAACCTATTTTTTCAACATTTAAAAAAGGGTAGGGATAAAAACCGGAGATGCTGCCCCGCAACATAATAAATAATGCATAGAACAAAGGGTAAGCTAACCAGTAGCATAATGAACGAAACGAAATTTTTATTTTGGGTTTATAAATCAACCAATAGATAAATACAAACAATGGATTAACGGAATGTAATAATTCATCTACGAGGCGTTGTAACCCAGTTGGCTGCCAGGCAGAACGCAATACAAACTGGTAAACAAGTCCTACAATTAAAATAAAACTGGTAATGGCAGTTAGTGAGCTTGTATGGTTCAGTACCTTAGCAAATGGCCGGATGCGATTGGTAAAATACAATGCAACCAGCAGGTTTGTGAGTATAGTGAAATAACTAAAAAAACGAATGAGGGTTTCCGCTACATCGGTTTGCCGGTTTTGCATCATTAAAATAAATTGAGTAATGACTGCAAACCAAGCTAAGAAACATCCTGTATAGTCTAATTTTTTTTGCAACTTATAGTATTTTATACTGAATGGTGAATAACTTTAAAAAGAACGTCACACCGGACTTGCCTACCGCAGGCAGGTTTGTTTTGCTGTTTTTTTCAAACACTTCATTACAATATATAGATTCCGGCGCAAGGCCGGAATGACGGTGATGAGAGAATTTATAGCTTTAAGTTACAAACTTTTAGTCAATCAATTGCACGTCACACCGGACTTGCCAACCGAAGGCAGGCTTGCTTTGGTGTCTTTTTCAAACATTTCATTACAATATATAGATTCCGGCACAAGGCCGGAATGACGGTGATGAGAGAATTTATAGCTTTAAGTTACAAACTTTTAGTCAATCAATTGCACGTCACACTGGACTTGCCTACAGGCTTGTTCTGTTGTCTTTTAGTGAATATTTTCGAAAAATAAATAATTATAAAACTAATTCCTTTCTTCAAACGGAATAATAATTCCTTTTTCTACATAATCTTTTAATCCTTTCAATAAAATAGCCCAACAGTAAGAGGCAATTTTAAAATGTTGGTTACAAGCCGGCCAACCGGTATGCGAAAAATGAACAATCGTTTTATGATTGTCTTCTTCCAAATCAAAACCAAAACTTGTAGAATCCCAATCGGGATCAGACTTTGTCATTTTAATATGAAAACTTTTTCCCGGAATAGATTCTATGATTTTACCATACCAATTATACTCATCCGTAAAATAAAAATTATAAATTTCATCTTCAACAGTACATTTTTGTGGCCACCAATGAATCAATTCCTGCGGTTCACTTATGGCATTGAAAACATTTTCGGCAGGCGATTCTATGACCAGGTCGTGATAAATATTGTATGATGATGATTTAGAAGCTGTCATATTTTAATTTATGCATCGGGAATATCCGGTTCTACAAGGTTGGCCAGTTTCTGCAATGATTCCTGCCAGCCGAGGGTACACATTTCCGCAGGTATAGCATCAGGAATGCCATCTTGCTGAATGGAAAGTTCTGTGCCGCACATTACTTTTTTGAACTGAACAGTTGTAATCATTTCTCCGGGCATATTGGGATCATCGAATTGGTCGGTGTATTTTAAAAATTCATTGGGCTTGAACGATAGATAGGTGCCGCCAAAAGAATGTCCGTTGCCGGTGGTGAAATTGGTAAAACTCATTTTAAAACGTCCGCCTTCTTTGGCTTCCATTGTATGTACTTCGCAAGTAAAACCAAATGGCGGCAGCCAGGCTTCCATTGCATTGGCCGTAGTAAATGCTCGGAATAGTTTTTCCGGCGATGCTTTTATTACTCTGTGAAGTGATACACTGTTGGGCATAAGAAATATTTAAAAGTTAACTATTTTGATTCATGACATTAAACATCCAACGGATGCCGAATTTGTCTTTGCAAGTGCCCCAATAACCCCAGAATTCATCATGCGGCGCAACGGCATTTTTATCACCTTCTGCTAATGCATTGAATAAGCGGTCGGCTTCTGCTTTGGTATCGGGATTTAAACTAATGGTAACATTATTTCCTTCAATGAGTTTATGGCCCATACTTTCCAACATATCAGTTGCCATAATTTCGGTGCCACCCAAAATGGGCAACGCCACATGCATTACTTTGTTTTGATCTTCTTCGGCAATGGCCGGTGCGCCTTCCTGCGCAGGCAAATCTTTCATCCGCATAATCGGTGCAGAAAATTCTGTTTGAAAAACTTTTTTATAATGGGTAAATGCTTCTTCCGCATTGCCCATAAAATTTAAATAAATAGATACGTGTGCCATATTTGTTGATTTTAGAAAGCTAAAATAGTTTTTTATGCCGATAAAAAAATCAACCAACAAAAAATATTGATTACAACGTTGCTATTTTCAGGTTGTTATTATTTTCGTTCTTCGATCCAGGTATTTATAAGTGATTTGTTTGATAATATCTGAAATGAAAAACCAGAGCAGAGCATAGGCCCAAACATAACCTGCCATTTTCCAACCGATAGGTGCCATCATTACGCCATATACAGCTACGAGTGTAGCAATGATTTGCGCAGCTATAACGGCAATGACTAAAATTTTTGATGGTTTGATTGACCAAAAAGATTTTTCAGTGCGGGTCACAAAAATAGTTAATTGCCCGGCTACAGAAAGTTTTAAATAAATCAGGCTTTGGATAGTTTCTCGGTCAATATGATATACTTTTTCCGCCAGGAAAAATAATCCGAAAGAAGCAATGACACCAGCAATACCTAAAACGGTGGAGAGTGTCAATATCCTTTTCATTTTCCATTTTTCAGGTGTGTTATCATATTTTACATTATCATACGCAATGGAAATAACAGCACCGTCATTTAATATAGCCAGGAGGACAATCATAATAGCCGTTACAGGATAAAAATTAAATACCAGGATTGATAAAGTCATAAAAAACAAAATCCTAATCGTTTCGGAAATGCGATAAATGGTATAACTTTTCATTCGCTGAAAAATCCTGCGGCTTTCTTTGATGGCATCAATGATGACTGATAAACCGGGCGTCATCAAAACTATGGAAGCGGCTGCACGGGCAGCATCAGTGGCACCGGAAACGGCAATACCACAATCGGCTTTTTTCAAAGCAGGTGCATCATTTACGCCATCGCCGGTCATACCCACATTATGTCCGTTATTTTGTAAGACACTGATAATTTCAAATTTATGTTCCGGAAAAACCTGTGCAAAACCGTCTGCTTTTTCTATGGCTTCAATAGTTGCTGGCGAAATGTTTTTACCATCGCTTCCCAGTGTTGAAGTGTCGAGAATATTTTCCCGCATACCCAGTTCTTTGGCTGTTTCCCTGGCAATGGCTTGGGCATCGCCGGTAATCATTTTTACATTCACACCCATTTCGAAGGCAGTGGCAATAGTCGTTTTGGCATCGGCCCTGGGCGGGTCAAACATGGGCAATATGCCTACAAATTTCCATTGGTCTTTTTCTGCTGCCCGGGCAACCCCTAACGAACGGTAACCCTTAGCCGCAAATTCATTAATAGTTTTATCAACCGCTTCTTTTTCTGTTGCGGTAAGATTTGTCATGGCAATGATGACTTGCGAAGCACCTTTACAAACCCGGAAAACCTGTCCTGCTTTATTGGTTACGGTAGCAGATGTTCTTTTATGCACCGGATCGAAAGGCGTGAAATCTTTGATGGTATAATCCTGCAAAGCGGCTTTATCTTTTACTGCAGCTATGACGGCATTATCAATAGTGTCATTACTTTCCTGCCGGGAAGCCAATGCTGCTAACAAAATGGTTTCATCGGGATTGTTGTTGAGTGTAAATGGTGTACCAATCGTTAAATTATTTTGCGTTAGCGTTCCGGTTTTATCGGTACATAAAATATCCATACCGGCCAGTTCTTCTATCGACACTAATTTGCTGACAATCGCTTTCATTTTGGCTAATAACTTTGCACCTACTGCCATTGTAACGGATAAGACCGTTGGCATGGCTACCGGAATGGCAGCGACTGTTAAGACCAACGCAAATTGTAATGTAGTCAATAATTTATCGCCGCGAAGAAGGGCAATCCCAACTATAAAGGCGACTAAAATCAAAGCCAGTACGATTAAATAATTTCCGATTTTAAGCACTGCTTTTTGAAAATGACTAACCGTATGTGCTTCCTCTACCAGCTTGGCGGTTTTACCAAAATAAGTCAGGCTACCCGTGGCCGTTACCAATGCATCCGTTTCGCCCTGCCGGATGATAGAACCGGAATACACAGCTTCTCCTTTTGCATGTGTGACCGGTAATGATTCGCCTGTTAATGCTGATTGGTCAACTTCGATTGCTGTGTCATTCAATATAGTAACATCGGCCGGAACAATATCGCCCAACCTGATATGGATAACATCGCCGGTTACTAAAGCCGCCGCATCAAGGGTTGTCCATTTCCCATCTCTGCGTACTTTGGCCTGCTTGGCCAATTTGGCTTTCAATGCCTGGATGGCATTATTGGCTTGTCGTTCTTCCAAAAAACCGATTAATACGTTGGCGATAAGTAATGTGAGGATGATAAAAAAATCGGGCCAGTGTCGGGCCAATGCGGAGAGGATAACGGCAATTTCTATCATCCACGGAATGGGACCCCAGAGGTAAGATAAAAATTTTAATACGGGATTTACTTTTTTTTCCCGCAAAGCATTTGGGCCGTTTTGTTGTAATCTTTTTTTGGCTTCAGATGAAGTGAGACCGTTCGAAGTTGTTTGTAGTGCTTCCAATTGCTTTTCTATCGAATCAGCAGGAGGTGTTTTTTTTTCGGGCTGCGAAGTGCCGGCAGCCTGCTTTTGTTCTTGTTGTCCCATAATTTAGAAAAGAGCTTTTTTTCGTTTGTGTAATTGAAAAATTTCGGGTAGAAAAAATCAATATTCAAACTTCAGTTCTCTATGATAAAATTACAGGATAATTTTTTTAAAGGAAAATGGAAAAATATAAAATTTATTTAAACCATTTTTTTGCATTTTTATTTCGGTGAGGGCAGCCCGGCCAGCAGCAAGGCCTTCTTTTTCCATCGAGTAAATCGGCGCATAACCGTTCAATATGTTCTTTGCGGGTTTCGGGTTTTTTGACAATGGTTGTCCAGCAAATCCATTCATTGCGGGCCAACGGTGTCAATCCATTCCATTTGTCAAGGATTGTTTTTTTTGACAACAATGCTTTTTTCATATCATCGGGAACGGTGTGTACTACACCTTCTGCAATTTCCGGATTCCTGGATTTCACTGCCATTTTTATTCCTATTAAAAGATTTTTTTAAACTTATAGACGGTAAAGTTAAAAAAAATAATATTGATTCGGGGTTATTTAAAAATGGTTTTCAGCTTTAATATTATTTTAGAAAACAAATGATGTTTTCTTAATTCAGGTTCCCGGTAATCTGCAATTGTTTTCTTACCTTTTTGCAACGTATAAGGTGCTTCTTTCGGAATTGTTTTTTCAATGACAACCATACAATCATAGAAATGGATACTTTGTATTGTTTTTGTATAATCATCTACTTTTATTTTTTTCGGTGCCGGAATATGCCAGGCGTGGAGTTTATCAATTAAGTTTTTACTAAATTCAATAAAGCTGTTTTTCTTTTTATAGCCGCCGTGGTATTCGTATAAATAGGAAGTCAATGTGTCTTCGCAAATATAAATACCGTCATTTTTTACCTGCGGAAATAATTTTTCAAATGAAATAATTTGCTGTTGCATTGTATGCCCGCCATCGTCGAGAATAATATCGAAAGGCGGACATTGATCAATGACCGTTTGCAGAAATGTCGGGTCGCTTTGCGAACCGATGAAAATAGTTACATTCTCCGATTCTAATTTTTTACATTCCGGGTTTACATCAATGGCGTATAAGCGAAGCCCATCGCCAAAATATTTTTTCCATAATGCCAAAGAACCACCATGTGAAATGCCGATTTCTAACATGGTAATTTCCCGGTTTCTGTATTTTGAAAAATACCGCTCATAGATTTCAAAATAATGATTCCATTTATGTACCAATGCACCATCATGTGCCTGAAAAATTTCTCTTAAATTCATGTTCGTTGTTACACCTTGAAAGATTTATAAATATTTTTTTGGATGGTTGTTAAGGGTTTTGTGAATGATTTTGGTGTGGAATTGTCCTTTGGTTTTTGCACTGTCTCCACGCTGAATTGCAGATAGTGTTGGCATTAGTTTTAATATCCATCTCTTGCCGATGGTTTTTTAAAAGAGTTATCAAAAAATCTTTTGCAGAATAAATTGAAAATTTCTGGTTCCAATCTATAAGTTCTATGTCCAGCACTGGGAACAATGAAAAGATTTGCTTTGGGTATATTCCTAAAAATTTCAAGTGTATGTTCAAATGGCATATAATCCGAATCACCAAAGATCAAGAGCACCGGAGATTTAATTTTCTTCAGTTCTTCTGTTTCAATTTTGGGATAATTAAGCATTAGTTCCAATAACATTTTTTCTCTCCTTATCTCATTTGAAGTTTCTCCATTTTTAATTTTGGCATTTACCTTTTGAAGATCTGATTCCGTACTATCAATGCCCCATTGATATAATGCTGTAGAATCAGGCCTTAAATTAGGTGCTACCGCAATAAGTTTATTGACTTTGGATGGATGTTCTATGGCTAAAACTAACCCAATGATTGCTCCATCGCTTTGTCCAATGATATTTACAGAATCGAGTTTGAGGTGATTGAGTAATTCGTAATAATCGTTTGCCATTAACCTATAGGTGAGCTCTTCATTACCGTTTCCTGACTTTCCCTGGTAGCGACTATCAGCAATGATAACATAATAGTTGTTTTTAAAATATTCAATTTGACAACTACCTGCTTTAACCGAACCACCATTTCCATGTATTAGTAATAGTGGCTGTTTTGTAGAATCTCCGTAAGTCTCATAATATATGTCTATATCATTCACTTTGGCATAATGTCCATTTTTTTCATTATTCCCATAATCAATCGAGGTTTTGCAATTAAGAACTTGGCCGAATACAAAAACAGGAGACAATAGCAAAGCAAATAAACTGAAATAGTTTTTCATGTAATATGGTTTTTTAAACACTGCCAACATATTATTAAACCAAATTTAATTAAAAACTTATTTTGAACACCATTATCAATAGTGAATCAGTTATAAATATCTTTCTTGTAAAATGGATAAATGATGATGCAGATGGCCGACAATGATAAATCCAATGGCCTCCACTGAAAAAGATTTGTTATTGGCTATGCCCGAAGCACGGAGTTGTTCGGCAGTAAAAGAATGAAAAAGTAATTCGGTAGATTGGCGTACTGCATTGATTTCTTCTACTACATCATCCCAATTTCTTTTGTCTGCATTGGCTGCTGCAGCATATTTGTTTTCATCAAAACCCGGGAGAGATGCCGTTTCATTTCGGGCTATACATAATGCACGGTAAGCAAAAATTCTTTCCGTATCCATACAATGTTGTATAACCTCCTGTACCGTCCATTTGCCGGGAGCATACCGAAAATTCCTTTTGGCTTCCGGTATTGAATCCAAAAGATTATTGAGTCTTGTTTTTTGATTTTCAAATGCAATGGATAAATCATCTTCGGCCACTTTATTGACATAGGTTTGAAAATATTCGGGGTATTGATCGGTTGCAGGTTTTGACATAATTTTTTTATTGTTTTAGTTATGGTGTTTACGGAAATAACACTTTGCAATTTAATTTAATTCGTAACAATTCTCAAAAGTGTTAGCATAAAAAAACCTCGTTGTTGAACGAGGTTTTTTTAAAATATATAGCCTGAAAATTAATCTTTACCGCCGTCTTCCATTTTAGATTTTTGTTTTTTCAACATTTTTTCTCTGTCGCCTTTCATGGTGGACGCCATTTTAACAGCCTGGTAAGCATTGATAATGCCGCCATATTTACTCAATTCACTCATGTCAACCATGACACCTGTACCCGGTGTACTTACTTTTTGTTCGGGGTTCACAGAAGATTTTTCAATTACTTCTTTTACTTGTTCCGCACTCAGGTCAGGGAAATATTCAAGAATTAAGGCGGCCAGGCCGGCAACAACCGGTGAAGCCATGCTTGTTCCTTGCAGGTTTTGGTATTTATTGCCACCCGGAACAGTAGAATAAATTTTTACACCCGGAGAAAAAATATCAACTTCTTTTTTACCATAGTTGGAGAAACTTGCAGTCAAGCCACCGGCTTTGGGGTCGCCACTGGCACCTACAGTAATCCAGTTATCAGCAGTTTTGCCATCCAATAAATTCGGTGTAGGGAAGTTATACGTTGAATCTAAATTTTTGGCATCATTGCCGGCTGCATGTACCATTAATACGCCTTTGGATTGAGCATATTCAACAGCATCATCTACCCATTTCTTTTCAGGAGAATAGCCTTTACCAAAACTCATGTTAATGACTTTGGCGCCATTATCTACAGCATAACGAATCGCCAAGGCAATATCTTTATCATGTTCATCACCATCGGGTACGGCACGTATCATCATAATTTTTACATTATCGGCAATGCCATTCATTCCTTTTCCATTATTGCGGGCAGCACCAATGATGCCGGTAACATGTGTACCATGTAAAGCAGATTTATCACTGACCATTACATTATTATTACCATAAAATCTATCGTTGAAATCATTGTAATTATCTTTTACCACATCAGCCCGGTAGTTTTTAGGAGCCACATCAGCGGCTTCCATTTTATTTAAATCATTTTGCAACTGATCCAAAATCATTTGATTGGAGATGTCGTTATTATCATTGACTTTGCAAATTCTTTCTAAGATGTCTTTTACTTTCTGTGCTTTTTCATTCTCAGTTGTATAATTCTGTAAATCTTTACAACTATACTCATCTTTTTTCAGGTCTGTACGTATGATAGAATCACCTTCACTCAAAGTTTTAAACATATTTTTCAATTGTAAAACTTCAAGGGGATTGACATCGCCAACTACTTCTTGTTTTGCTCTTTGCCACATTTTGTATTGGTCCAATTCCTGTGGACTGAGTTTAGACTCATCAATATCTTTGCCTTCATATTTACTTTTCAGGTTGTGGTACACTCTTACGGCTTCATAAGAATCAGTTTCTACGTTTTTATTTACATCATCGTGGCTACCGAGGAAATTCCATCCGTAGATATCGTCCACATAACCGTTTTTATCATCATCGATTCCATTACCCGGAATTTCATTCGGATTTCTCCAAAGAATAGGTTTCAGGTCTTCGTGGGTTGTATCCACACCGGAGTCAATCACTGCTACCAGGACTGGATGACTTTTCAATTTTTTTGCTTGCAGAAAATCATAGGCTTTTTGAAGGCTGATGCCAAAATAACCGGATGTTTCTTTGTCCATTGTATGCCAGCCTTTCGGTACTTGTGCGCTGACAGCCATAGAGATGATGACGGCGATGCTAAGCAGGCCGGATTGTTTCATTAGTTTGTTCATTTTATTATTTGATTTAAATACAAAGTTGGGAAAGTTGCAAAAATAATGTTTACCATTCATACATTTTATCTTAGAAATGACGGTTTTGTGTTTTAATTAATTCGTTTTTTTGACGGACGGCATATAAAATAGGTTGCCTGTTGCCGTTTTATCTTCTTTTTTTAAAGTTTTCTTAAACATCGAACTTGATACCTTGTGCCAATGGCAATGAAGTACTGAAATTGATGGTATTGGTTTGCCGGCGCATATAGATTTTCCAGGCATCACTGCCGCTTTCTCTGCCACCACCGGTTTCTTTTTCACCACCAAAAGCACCTCCGATTTCGGCACCGCTGGTACCGATATTTACATTGGCAATGCCACAATCACTTCCTGCATGCGATAAAAACTGTTCGGCTTCCCGTAAGTTAAGTGTCATGATGGAAGAAGATAAACCCTGCGGCACTCCATTTTGAATAGCAATCGCTTCATCCATCGTTTTATATTTTAGTAAATATAAAATAGGTGCAAAAGTTTCGTGTTGTACAATAGCAAAATCGGGAGAGGCTTCGGCTATACAGGGTTTAACATAACAGCCACTTTCAAATCCTTTGCCACTGAGTACACCGCCTTCAACCACAAAACGACCGCCTTCGGCTTTACATTTTTCAATCGCTTTTTCATACATCCCAACAGCATCTTTATCAATCAAAGGGCCGACATGATTTTCGGGATTTAAAGGGTCGCCGATTTTTAACTGCTGATATGCAGCCACCAATTTATTTTTTACATTTTCATAAATGTCTTCATGGATAATTAAGCGACGGGTTGTTGTACATCTTTGACCGGCAGTGCCTACAGCACCAAATAATGCTCCCAACACGGCAATGTCGATATCGGCATCTTTTGAAATGATGATGGCATTATTACCGCCGAGTTCCAACAAGGCTTTTCCCAGCCGTGCCCCAACTGTAGCACCTACTGCTTTTCCCATGCGGGTAGAACCGGTAGCAGAAATAAGTGGAATATTGGTATCAGAAGCCATCCATTCACCTACATCCCTGCCGCCGATGATTAAACCGCTGACACCTTCGGGAACATTATTTTTTTCGAATACTTCTTTGACTATATTTTGACAGGCAATACCACAAAGAGGTGTTTTCTCCGAGGGTTTCCAGATGCAAACATCGCCGCAAACCCAGGCCAACATTGCATTCCAGCTCCAAACGGCGACCGGGAAATTGAAAGCCGAAATGATACCTACAATACCCAATGGATGATATTGTTCGTACATCCGATGGCCGGGCCTTTCGCTGTGCATGGTAAATCCATGTAACTGCCTCGATAAGCCAACCGCAAAATCGCAGATGTCTATCATTTCCTGTACTTCACCCAAACCTTCCTGCAGGCTTTTGCCCATTTCATAAGAAACTAATTGGCCAAGCGGTTCTTTATTTTTTCTTAAAGCTTCACCAATCTGCCTGACAATTTCACCACGGCGAGGTGCCGGCGTTTGCCGCCAGGCTAAAAAACCTTCTTTGGCTTTGGCTATTAATGTTTCGTAACCTGCTTTATCGGCTGCATGTACTGTCCCAATTTCCTGGCCATCCACCGGTGAAGAAGAAATGATGGTTTCACCTTTTGTTTCAATCCAACGATGGCCGGTATGTATTCCTTGATTTGTTTTTTCTATTCCGAGTTGTTCTAAAAATTTCATATCTATTCTATTTGGGTTGCAAAGTTACCTGAATTCCGGCTGATAACCATCTGCCCGGCATTTGTGCACCCAGTAAATCACTGTATTTTTCATCAAAGAGATTATCTGCTTGAATATAAAGTTGTGCTTTCTGTGCAGCAAAAAAATAACCCAGTTTGACATTTGCTAGGAAATAAGAAGAAGTTATTTCGGCACCAATGGAAGCAGCTTCGGCTTTATTCCTGTTTTTATACAAACCATTGAAGGCGATTAAAAAAGAATGGCTGGTATATTGAAATAAAAAATTAAAAAGGTGACGGGCATGGGATGAAATATAAAAGGAAGGAATGCTGTCTTTATTTTTTGAATGTATATATGTATAGCCCATCATCGCTTGCATGTTGGATTGCTGATTGATTTTTTTTCTGAACAAAACGCCAAATTCCACTCCTGAAGTTCGAATGCTTTCAATGTTTTTGGCAAGGGAATAAGAACCACCGGGCACTAAATTGTCTTTTCTCGGCATGTCAGCATAGGGTGTTGGTGCAAAATCTATCAGTCCTTTATGATGGCTATAAAAATAGCTACTCCTGAACTGCCAGTTGCGGTGTGCCCTGTAATCTATACCGCATTCAAAATTCCAGGCTTTTTCGGGTAATAAATCCGGGTTGCCAATCGTACCGCTGGTAACTAATGGTTTATTATAATTATTATAACGTTCAGTAAAATCACCATCACGGATGGAGCGGCCGGCAGCTGCACGAAGAGTGAAGCGGTTAGGTGTCCAGGCAAAATTGATTTGCGGAATTAGCACCGCACCATATCTTTCGTCCCAATCGAGCCGCAGGCTTGCATTGGTGTAAATGTCTTTTGCCCATTCCTGACGAAAAATCGTGTAAACAGCACCGTGAGCTATGCTGTGATTGCCCCTGTCATTAGAATTTATTCTTTTGGAAATAAATTGTACGCCGGGCGTAATGCTGTATTTTTTTTGTATTTGCCAGTTGTAATATACCTGCGATGAAAATAAGGAAGAACGGTTGTCATTGGGAATGGAATGTGGATTGAACCAAAAATTATCTTTCAGTTTTTTAAATCCCATATCAAAATTCAACAACCCGTTTTTTGTTTTTTTGTGCAAATTCATTTGCGTCCAAAAAGCATTTACTTTTTCATGGGCGGTATCGCTGCCATAAGTAGTGTAAAAATTTTGGGCATTGAAATCCCTGAAATCAGCAGCAATGCGTAAGCTGCCACGCCAGTCATTTCGAAATTGATGCGAAAAAGAAGTCACGGCTGTTGTCGTATGAAAATAACCGGTTGTACCTCGCAGTTGTTCGCCTTTGGCATTATTGGTTTGGAGCGAAACGGCCAGTGTGGATTTATCGGTAGAAGTGCTGAAATAGCCATTGCCATTCCAAAGATTATTTTCACCAACGGACATGCCGGCCGTAAATGTTTTTCCTTTTGCTATTGTTTGGGCAAATGTTTTCGTAATAATATTAATAACACCACCAACTGCTTCCGAGCCATAAATAGCCGAAGCAGCTCCTTTTAATATTTCAATTCTTTGGATACCTGCGGGATTGATGGGGATATAGCTGTTGAAATGCCCGGTAATGGGGTCATTCAGTTTGACGCCGTCTATAATCACCAACACCTGTTGGAACGTACCGCCACGAATATTGATATCACTTTGTGCACCTTGCGGGCCTCGTTGTTGTACTTCCACACCGGGAATGTATTTCAGTAATTCATCGAGTGAATGAACGGGTAGTTTGGCTATTTCTTCACCACTGATGTTGATAATATTGCGGCCGGTTTCTTTTTGCTGCTGTTGCAATAAACTGGCCGACACCGTGACGTCTTGCAAATCAATCACTTTATTTTGTGCATGGACATGAAAAGAGGTGAAAAATAAGATGGCGAAAAAAGGTAACCGATAATTTGTTGGCATGGTTATTATTTTGACGGCAAATTTAATGGTTGAAACGGAAGCGCCTTATTTAAACAGGAGTATGACAGGAATTTGACAAATTGGAAGCTCAGAATAAAAACAAATAAACAATTAATACTGCTCAGTATCATTAGGAAAATCTTTCGCTTTTACATCTTTAATATAATGTTGAACAGCAGCAGTTGCCTGCTCGGCAATATTTAAATACTGGCGTAAAAACCGCGGCTTAAATTCAGTATTGATACCCAACATGTCGTGCATGACCAATACCTGTCCGTCGCAATATTTACCGGCGCCAATTCCAATCGTTGGGATAGAAATAGATTTGGAAACTTCTTTGGCCAGCTTGGCAGGAATTTTTTCTAATACAATAGCAAAGCAACCTGCTTCTTCGAGGAGTTTGGCATCCCGTCTTAATTTATCTGCTTCCGCTTCTTCTTTGGCCCTGACTGTGTACGTGCCGAATTTATAAATTGATTGAGGTGTTAATCCAAGGTGTCCCATGACCGGAATGCCGGCAGTAACAATTTTTTTTATTGATTTCAATACTTCTTCACCGCCTTCTAATTTAATAGAATGGGCGCCAGATTCTTTCATGATACGAACGGCTGACGCCAAAGCAATATCCGAATTGGATTGATAATAACCGAAAGGTAAATCTACAACGACAAGACTCCGATTGACACCTCTGATAACAGAAGCTGCATGATAAATCATTTGATCGAGTGTAATGGGCAATGTCGTTTCATGGCCGGCCATGACATTCGAAGCAGAGTCGCCCACCAAAATAACGTCGATGCCCGCCTGGTCAATGAGTTTGGCAAAAGAAAAATCGTAGGCCGTCAGCATACTGATTTTTTCTCCGGTCGATTTCATTTTTTGTAAGGTATGTGTCGTTATTTTTTTGACTGCTGTTTTTGCCATCTGTATTTTATTAGTCTGTAAAAGTACAATTAAACTTATGGATTTGTTATTTCATGGTATAAACTATGAATCAAACCGTCGGCCAGCCCGATTTTCGGAACAAATATCTGTTGGGCCGATGTCCATTCCAATACTTTGATATAAATAGATAATGCAGGTACAATAACATCGGCACGGTCGGCTCGCAATTTAAAAGTTTGCATTCGTTCGGCGATTGTCAATGCATCGAATTTTTTATAATAGTTTTTCAACATCAATAAACTTAAAGCTTGCCCTTCTTTCTTTTTCGAAATGGAATACAGTTTATTGATATTGCCACCGGAGCCAATGGCCGTTACAGGTTGATATTTCTGCGTATGTGTTTTTAAATACTCCTGCATTTTCATCCATTTGTTTTCAGTAACCTGGTTTTTCAATAAACGAATTGTGCCGATATTAAATGATTTTTTAAACACTAATTTTTGTTGACTGAAAAATGTAAGCTCTGTACTGCCACCGCCTACATCTACATAGAGGTAAGCATGATCAGGCGTTAATGTTTCTGCTATATGATTTTCATATATAAATGAAGCTTCGTCATTGCCACTGATTACATTGATTTTGATGCCTGTTTCTTTCTTTACTTTTTTCAATACTTCACTTGCATTCCGGGCATCCCGCATGGCAGAAGTGGCACAAACTTTCAGGTAATTGACTTCATACACGTCAAGCAGTAAATGAAAGGCCTGCATGGTGGCAATGAGTTTTTTTGTTTTAGTGATAGAAATTTTGCCTTTATCAAAAACATCGAAGCCAAGGCGTAAAGGGACTCGAAATAAGCCGACTTTATTAAAAACCACTTCACCTTGGGCGTTTTTGATGGCATCGTTTATCAACAACCGGACTGCATTACTTCCTATGTCAATCGCTGCTAACTTCATTTACGGCTTTTGCTTTTTTATATAAATAATTATAAATGGCTACTTGCGAACGGACTTTATTATTTTTCGTTTGTACATATTCGTTACTCAAATTATTATCGAGCCATCGGGCTTTCACATTGTCCTTTAGTTGAATATCCAAAATATCGATTAATTCTTTTTGTAATTCTTGATTCCAAATAGGGCAGGTGGCTTCTACACGGTGTTCGAGGTTACGGGTCATCCAATCAGCGGAAGAAATAAATACTTTTTTCTTGCCACGGTTGTGAAAAATCCACACCCTTGCATGTTCCAGGTATTCATCTACGATGCTGATGGCTCTTACGGGCTTTTCATATTTTTTATTTTCTGTCAGCATACAGAAAATACCGCGGATAATGAGTTTTATTTTGACGCCGGCACGGGCCGCTTCATACAATTTGACGATCATTTCTTCATCGGAAAGAGAATTCATTTTGAGGGTAATAGCTGCCGGTTTTTTCTTATGAGCTTGCTTTATTTCTTCACCAATGAGTTTCAACATTTCTCTTTTGACATACACCGGGCTGGGAATAACACGTTTGCAATCTTTTAAATAATTGATGCCTGATTTGGGTTGTTCCAAAAAATTGAAAATTCGGTTGACATCCGCCATGATTTTTTGATTGGAAGTCAGTAAACAATGGTCACCATAAACCTTCGCTGTTTTTTCATTGAAATTTCCTGTACCGATGAAACCATAATTGATAAATTTATGGTCGCCGGATTTTTTACTGATCATACAAATTTTGGAATGTACTTTCAAGTCGGGAATATCTATTAACACTTTGGCACCTTCTTCTTCAAGCCGGCTTTTCCATTCTATATTGGCTTCTTCTTCGAAACGGGCTCTTAGTTCTAACATTACCACTACGTCTTTTCCGTTTCTCACGGCGTTGATCAAGGCATTGATGATTTTGGATTGTGCCGCCAGGCGATAACAGGCAATTTTGATTGTCGTAACATCAGGATCGAAGGCTGCTTCCCGTATCAAATCTATTAATGGTAAAAATGAATGATAGGGGAAATGCAAAAGCACATCTTTTTTTAAAATCGTATCGGACACTCTTTTATCGGTCAATTCCGGATGTTCAAACGGTTTTTTTCTTTGCTTTTTATTTTTAAAAACCTGTTCGGGGAATTCCATGAAATGCCGATAATTATGAATCCTTCCTCCGGGAATTAAATTGTCTTTCTTCGTGAGTTTTAACCGGCGGATTAAATATTCCAATAAGCCGGGATCCATTTCCCGGTCGTAGGCAAACCGGACGGGTTTTGCTTTTTTGCGATTCTTAATTCCTTTTTCTAATTTTTGAATAATGTTGAGAGAAATATCTTCATCAATATCAATTTCAGCATCACGGGTTACTTTAAAAATATGAGCTGCATATTGGTCGTAGCCGAAATAAGAAAAAATTTCTGGCAGGTTGGCCCGGATAATGTCTTCCAACAAAATGATATGATGTTCTTCGGGTTTAGGTGAAGGTAAAATAGTAAAGCGGCTCAATTCAGGACAAGGAATTTCGATGAGAGCATATTTTCGTTTCAGGGTATTGGCTTTTTCCCACATCACTACAGCCAGATAAATGGATTTGTCTTTGAGTGTTGGAAACTGGGCAATGTTTTCAATCATCAATGGAATGACATTGGCACTGACTTCTTCTTCGAAATGATTGTGAACGAATTTTTGTTGTTCACGATTCAATTCTTTTTCCGTTCGGATAAAAATCTTATCTTCTGTCAACAAGCGTTTCAAGTCTTCCCAAATCCGGCTAAATTCGCCTTGCTGGTTCAAGACAGTCATTTGTATTTCATCAATAATTTGTTGCGGATTGTTTTCAAGATGCATTTTGGCTTTATTGCCAAGTTGAATCATCCGGCGAAGGGTAGCCACCCGTACTTTGAAAAATTCATCCAGGTTATTAGAAAAAATACCGAGAAATTTTATTCGTTCCAGCAAAGGTACAGTCGGGTCGGCAGCCTCCTGCAATACTCTTGCATTGAAGGAGAGCCAACTGATATCTCTTGCTATAAATTTTCTTTTAAAATGATGTGCCATGAATTTTTTTTCTTAGAAGATGAAATTACGAATTGTCAAAAGGAAATGAAAGCAGGAGAGGTGTTTATTTTTCTTGCATTGCCCGGATGATAGAACTTGTAGAAAAACCTTCCACAATGGGATTGATTATCACCCGTCCACCATGAGCAATCACTTCTTTGGCGCCGGCAATTTGTTCAATGGAATAATCGCCTCCTTTAATTAGTACATCGGGCCAAAGAGTTGTAATAAGTTGTAACGGTGTATCTTCTTCGAAAATAATAACGGCATCTACCATGCGCAAAGCCGCTACAACCATTGCCCGTGCATCTTGTGCATTGATGGGCCGCTGTTTTCCTTTCAATCTTTTAACGGAAGCATCGGCATTGATAGCCACAATTAAATAATCGGCTTGCGCAGCAGCTTCTGTCAAAGAAAAAATATGCCCCTGGTGCAGAATATCGAAAACGCCGTTGGTGAAAGCAATTTTTTGCCCGGCATCTTTGCGGGCAGCGACTTCCTTTTGCAGTTGCTCAAGTGTAAAAATGTTTTTTTCTATGTCGTCAATTGGAGCCAAGGATTCGTTTTTTATTATAATAAGGAATGGCTACAAAACTAATCAAACCTCCGACAAGAATGACTGCGGTTTGTGCCAGCCATAAAATCCAACCAAATGCAAGGGCAATTCCTTCATTCAAACCATACAATTGCATGGTTTTTTGAATCAGGTAAGCATAGGCGCCAATACCGCCGGGCGTTACCACCATACCGATGCTTCCCGCCGATAAAACGGTAAAAGCTTCGCGGATGCCGTATATATTTGTTTCCTTCAATGCCAGAAAACCCAAATATCCACCGAGTAAATAAATAGTCCAGATGATGACTGTATAAAAAATAAATAATTTTCTTTTCTTTAAATGCCGGATAGTGCCTACACCTTGCAGTACACTTTGAATTATTTTACGAATGATTTTTTGTATATCGCTGATGGATTTCTTTTTGACAAGCATCCATATAAATAAAAGGAAGAAAAGTATGCCGAAAATGATGAGCAATACCACCCAGCCTGAGATTTTTTTCTCCTCATTATTTTGTGCCGGTGCAAAAAAGGTATGCATCAAATCAGCATACAATTGTGGTTGAATGATGAGCGTAATGGCAAAAACAAGAAGCAAGGTCAATGCGTCAATTATTCTTTCGAGAATAATGGTTCCGATGAGTTTATCTGCCGGAATTTTTTCATAACGGGCAAGGACAGTGCATTTTAGTACTTCACCCAATCTCGGCACAGCCTGGTTGGCGAGGTAGCCAATCATAACGGCAAAAAAACTATTGGTTTTGGAAGGGTGGAATCCCAATGGCGCTATCAACAACCGCCAGCGTAATGCCCGGATGTAATGACTCAGAAGTAAAATAAAAAATACGGGAATTAACAACCAATATCTCGCCGTTTTTAGCGCTGCATGTATCTGCGAACGGTCGCCTGCTGTCAAATCTTTGATAGACCACCAAACCAAAAAAATACCAAGCCCCAGGAAAAATGAATATTGTAATATGGTGCGCAGCCGTTTACTCATGGAATTGAAAAATACGATGATACTACATTATTCCGATAAGTAAAATGATTAAGACAGGATTAAATTATCAATCAACCTGATTTCATGTAAATAAGCCGCTACCAACGCAATGCTATGTTTGCAGTCATTGGGTTTTTGAATCGGGGTTAAAGTTTCATAATCCGCAATAGTGATATAATCTGGTTTGAAACCTGCATCGGTAATCATTTTTTGAGCTTCGGTTAAGAGTTCAGGCAAAGGTTTGGCAGTAAAATTTTCTTTAATAAAAGTCAGCATTTGAAAAAGTTTGGGTGCTGTTTTTCTTTCATCGGTTGTCAATCGCATATTCCGGCTGCTCATAGCCAAACCGTCTTTTTCTCTTGCTGTAGGGCAAATGCGGATAACAGGTTTGTCGATACCTGTTAATTGGTCAATCATTTTTTGCAGTACCATGCATTGTTGAAAATCCTTTTGCCCGAGATATAAATAATGCGGTTGTACAAGCTGCAAGAATTTATCTACAATCATACAAACACCCTGATAATGTCCCGGCCTGAATTTACCTTCCAAAACAGTTTCCAACATTCCTAAATTGTATTTTTTATCTGCCTGCAATCCGTCGGGATACATTTCAGCTACGGATGGAAGAAATAAAATATCGCAACCGGCAGTTTCTAATTGCCGGATATCGGCTTCTATGGTTTTCGGATATTTTTCGAGGTCTGCCGCATTATTAAATTGTGTGGGGTTGACAAAAATGCTGGCAACCGTCAGGTCATCAGATTTTTTAGACTGATTAATCAAAGAAATATGCCCGGCATGTAAGGCACCCATGGTAGGTATAAAACCCGATTTCAAGCCATTTTGTTTTGCTTTTTCCAGCCATTGCCGCAGGTCATTTGCTCTTTTAAATAATATCATGAGAAGTGTTTGAAAACATAGAAAAAAGAAGATACTGCCATTTTCGCCTCAAAATAGTTACCTTTGCCACCTTAAAAAAGTAGCAGATAAACTAAAAAGACGCAAATGACTGCAAAGAAAAGAATTTTATTTATCGCCAACGAGATGTCGCCTTACCTTGAATTGACCGAGTTTGCTGAAACGGTGAATAAATTAGCCATTTTGACAAATAATTCTGAGTTTGAAGTACGTTGCATAATGCCCCGTTTTGGAACTATCAATGAAAGAAGGCACCGCCTGCATGAAGTCGTCCGGTTGTCCGGTATCAATGTAGCAGTGGCCAATGATGATATTCCTTTACAAATCAAAGTGGCTTCTTTGCCCAGTGCCCGTTTGCAGGTTTATTTCCTGGATAATGAAGAACTTTTCAAGCGGAAATTCCATTTTCATGATGAAAATGATAAATGGTTTAGCGATAACGGCCTTCGTACTGTATTCTATTGTAAAGGGGCGTTGGAAACCGTTAAAAAATTCGGTTGGGCTCCGGACATTATCCATTGCAGCGGCTGGATGACGGGATTGATTCCGGCCTATTTAAAAACTGTGTATAAAAAAGAACCGGTTTTTGCACATAGCAAAATAGTTTACACCATCGGTGAAAATACGTTCAAGGAAAAACTCAATGCCAAATTTTTAAAAGATGCATTGATTCATCCATCTATTAAAGAAAAAGACCTCGAACCGTATAAAGAAAGAACCAACCTGGCCATGTTCCGTGGTGGTGCTACTTATGCCGATGCCATCACTTTCGGTGCTGAAAAAATAGACAAAAAACTGGTCGACGAATTTTCGAAAGTAAGGGGTAAGAAAACGTTACCTTATACAGAAGAAGGAGATTTAACAGACTATTTACAACTCTATAACGATCTTGCGAGCAAATAAACATACTTACCGAATCTAAATTTACTTTGTGAATAACAGATATTTCTTTTTAAGACTTATAGCAATCGTAACAACGGTTGCTATTGTGTTTTCGGCCTGTAAAAAAATAAATGAAGCCACAGAATTGGGCGGTGGCCTTATTCCGCCAGTCGATGGCATCACCACTTTCGATACTACGGTCAGTTTACAGACCTTCAACGATACTTTTACTTTTAATACAGATTCGCAGTATTATGACAAAAACAAGGAGTTTTTTCTGGGCAAACTGGATAATGATCCGCTTTTCGGCAAGACCGATGCCCGCATGTTTTTAGAATTAAAACCGGCTTTATTCCCTTTTTATTTTAATAATACGAACCCCGACAGTTTATTTATCGACTCGGTCGTTTTGCTATTAAATCATGTGGAAAATTATGGCGATAGTACAATACCACAAACGGTGAATGTGTATGAAATCGATCCGATTCCTGCCAATAATTTTAAAAGCGATTCCAACTATTTAATTCGTCAGGAACATTTTACTTATACAAATTTATTGGGTAGCAGGACATTTACGCCGGCTTCTCTGAACGATACTGTAAAAGCTTTTAAGGATACAACAACTCACCAATTGAGAATCCGACTGGATAATAGTTTTGGTTCAAGATTGCTTTCTTATGATTCGGTCAAAACATCTTTTAATGGAGCGTATGCCAATGATTCAATATTTAAATCAAAACTCAGGGGCTTTGTGGTGAAATCTGTGGGTAATGGCAATGCATTAATGGGTTTTGACCTGAATGGTTTCAATACAGCATTGGCTATTTATTACCGGTACGATAAACGAACAATGCCGACTGTGCCCAATATTGATACAACGGTTGTGTATTTTCCTTTTTCTAATTCATTTTGTGCCGCGGCCAATTATGTCAAAAGAGATTTTGCCGGTTCGCCATTGGCGGCTGCAGTGGGTGGTACTACACAAGATCCATTGGTGTACATTCAATCTACACCTGGCTCTTATGCCGATATAAAAATACCTGATTTAGCTACTTTGGATAACCGATTGGTACATCGAGCCGAATTGATAGTGGAACAAGTGTATGATGCCAGTGATGAAAAATTCGGCCCGCCGGGTCAATTATATCTCGATGCATCGGATCCCACTATTTCAGCGTTTAATAAACACAGGGTCATTCCTTATGATTTACAATTACTCACCGGTGGCAGTTTAAACTTCGGAGATTTTGGTTCAACGCCAATTGATGGAACAGATGGAAGCGGCCATGCAATCAAAATTTGGAAATTTAACATTACCCGTTATGTGCAGCATGTACTGAACGGCACATTACCATTATACGATTTACGTCTTTTTGCCCCGTATAGTCTTTTAGAGCAATATGGTATTCCGCCGGCATCGGACATCACAGTAAAAGTGGGTGTGAATAAAGCTATTGCCAAAGGCAGAGTAAGAGTGGGTGGTGGCAATCATCCTACACAAAGAATGCGATTAAGAATTATTTATTCTAAACTTTAATTTTTGAAATATATTTCAGTGAAAAGTCTGTCAGTGTATTTTGCCGACAGACTTTTTTCATATTGCAGCCGGCCTTATCTTTGCCGCTTTAAATTCTACACATGTCATATTTATTTACTTCTGAATCGGTGAGTGAAGGCCATCCTGATAAAGTTGCCGACCAGATTTCAGATGCTTTAATCGATAATTTTTTAGCGTTTGATGCGAACTCGAAAGTGGCTTGCGAAACGTTGGTTACGACCGGACAAGTTGTACTGGCCGGTGAAGTTCGGTCTGAAGCTTATCTCGATGTACAACAAATTGCCCGTGATGTAATTGGAAAAATCGGCTATACCAAGAGTGATTATATGTTTGAAGCATTGAGTTGTGGTGTGTTGTCAGCTATTCATGAACAATCCAGCGACATCAATCAAGGCGTTGTTCGGAAGAAAAAAGAAAACCAGGGTGCCGGCGACCAGGGCATGATGTTCGGGTATGCTACCAACGAAACAGAGAATTATATGCCTCTGGCCTTAGACCTTTCACACAAACTGCTCATTGAATTGGCCGCACTCCGAAGAGAAAATAAAAAAATAAAATACCTGCGACCTGATGCTAAAAGCCAGGTTACATTAGAATACGATGATAATAACAAACCAGTTCGCATCGATACGATTGTTATTTCAACACAACATGACGATTTTGATTCTGAAGCCCGAATGCTGGCTCGCATCAAAGAAGATATGTTAACGATATTAATTCCAAGGGTGAAAAAAAGGTATAAAAAATACGCAAAACTCTTTAACGATAAAATCAAATACCATATCAATCCCACCGGAAAATTTGTAATTGGAGGCCCGCATGGCGATACCGGATTAACCGGCCGTAAAATTATTGTAGATACCTATGGTGGAAAAGGGGCTCACGGTGGTGGAGCTTTTAGTGGCAAAGATCCTTCGAAAGTAGATCGTTCGGCTGCTTATGCTACGAGGCATATTGCCAAAAATCTTGTGGCTGCCGGCGTTGCTGATGAAGTTTTGGTACAAGTATCTTATGCCATAGGCGTAGCCAACCCCACCAGCATTAATGTAAATACTTATGGTACGGCTAAAGTTTCATTAACGGATGGACAAATAGGAAAACTGGTAGAACAGATTTTTGATATGCGTCCTTATTTTATAGAACAAAGATTTAAACTGCGGACTCCGATTTATACCGAAACAGCCGCTTATGGCCACATGGGCAGAGAACCCAAAACCGTAAAGAAAACTTTTACTGCACCGAACGGTGAAAAAGTTGTTAAGACAGTCGAACTTTTTGCCTGGGAGAAATTGGACTATGTTGACAAAGTAAAAAAAGCTTTTCGCCTCTAAATATTGGCAATAAAAAATTGAAACCTGTATGAATTTTATGCAGGTTTTTTTGTTGGAATAAATACCGGTTTACCCAAGTCAAAAAGGTTAAATTTGACAAGTGAAAAAATTCAGACAACAACGCCGTCCTAAAAAGAATACATTGCTTGTTGGCCCTTTATCCATTTTGGAAGCTATGAAGAGCGGTCAACAAATTGACAGGATTTATATTGCCACAAAAAAACAGGATGAAACCTTTGCCATGATGAAAACATTGGCTGCCGAACAAGGTGTGCCAATCAATTTTGTGCCGCCGGCCAAATTGAATTTTTTCAATGTCACCAATCACGGTGGCTATGTGGCACAATTAGCCAAAGTCAAATACCTGCAATTACAAGATGTCATTTCGCATACCGTAGAAAAAGGTGAAACGCCATTTTTATTATTACTCGATGGCATTACTGATATTAGAAACATCGGAGGTATCGCCAGAACTGCTTTTTGTATGGGCGTACAGGCCATTGTTATTCCTGAAAAAGGAGTGGGAGCTTTGCACGAAGATGCTATATTAACTTCTGCCGGTGCTTTAGAAAAAATAGCTGTTTGCCGGGTGAAAACTTTGACTGAAGCTGTTGACCTGTTACATTTAAACGGCATCACCGTGTTAGCATCCGAAATGAAAGCTGCAACAAAAATTGACGAAGTGGATTTTACCTTGCCCTCGGCCATCGTTATGGGCGGTGAAGAAAAAGGAATTCATGAATCCTTACTCAACATTTGTGATGCAAAAATAAAAATTCCGATGCCCGGCGATTTTGAATCTTTGAATGTATCTGTAGCGACCGGCATTATTTTATATGAAGCGATGAAACAACGATTGAAATGAACCAGGAGAAAAAAATAAAACTGATAGAATGTCCACGTGATGCCATGCAAGGCTGGCCGCATTTTATACCTACCGATAAAAAAATAAAATACATTAACTCTCTCTTGAAAGTGGGTTTTGATACAATAGATTTTGGCAGTTTTGTTTCGCCAAAAGCTATACCACAAATGGCTGATACAGGAAAAGTATTGGAACAGTTGGACTTGGAAAAATCTTCTTCCAAATTGTTGGCCATTATTGCCAATGAACGTGGTGCAACAGACGCAGTTGTCTATGATGAAATTACTTATCTCGGTTTTCCATTTTCTATTTCTGAAACCTTTCAACAAAGAAATACAAATTCATCGATTGTTGTCTCACTGGAACGAGTAGCCGAAATTCAAAACTTGTGTATTAAAACCGGTAAAAAACTTGTTATTTATATTTCAATGGGTTTTGGCAATCCTTATGGCGACTTGTATCATGAAGACCTGGTCTTGGAATGGATATATAAATTGGTAGGTTTTGATATTGAAATTATTTCATTGGCTGATACGGTTGGCGTGGCTACTGCCGAACAAGTGCAGACAGTTACACAACACGTTATAAACGAATTTCCCAAAATAGAAACGGGTGTTCATTTGCATTCTTCCCCGGCCAATTGGAAAGAAAAACTGGCAGCGGCGCTGGAAGCAGGTTGTTTACGTTTTGACGGAGCACTCAAAGGAATTGGAGGATGCCCAATGGCAGATGACGAATTGGTGGGCAATATGAATACAGGTTGGATGATTGATTATTTTGAAGAACAAGAATTGAAAACCGGCATTGACAATGACGCATTGAAAAAAAGTGCCATCATAGCCGAAGAGATATTTATATAAATGGATTTATTTTTAGATATACAAATTGAAAAATTATCACCGCCGATTCAATACAATGAAAAAATTTTATTGACAGGTTCTTGTTTTACAGAACATATTGGTGGTAGAATGGATGAATTGAAATTTCCGGTATTGCAAAACCCGAATGGAATTTTATTTAACCCGCATAGCGTTTGCCAGTCATTGTTGTCTTATGTACAACCTGAAATTATTACTCAAAAAGATTTATTTCAGATAAATGAAATCTGGCATAGCTGGAATTTTCATAGCTTATTTTCAGATGTCGATGCAGATAAGGCATTGACAAAAATGAATGCTGCACTGAATGAAGCACATACATTTTTGGAAAAGGCGAGATGGGTAATTATTACATTGGGTTCTTCTTTTTGTTACCGACTGACGCATCAAGCCGTGTTGGCCAATAAAAATCTCAAGGATATTGTAGCCAATTGTCATCGGGCACCTGCTCATTGGTTCGAGAAAGAGTTATTGACCACAGAAGAAATAAAAGAATTGCTGGAAAACTGCCTGAAAGAATTAAAAGCTTTCAATCCTTCTTTGCAATTCATTTTTACTATAAGTCCGGTGCGGCATGCCCGTGATGGTGTTGTAGAAAATAACAGGAGTAAGGCCAGGCTAATTGAAGCAGTACATTTTATTACTACCAAATTTGAATCGGCTTATTATTTTCCGGCTTATGAATTGGTGATAGATGTATTGCGGGATTATCGTTTTTATGATATTGATTTAATTCATCCGAATTATGCTGCAACTGATTTTGTTTTTCAAAAATTTAAAGAAAACTGTATTGATGAAAAAGCCAAACCATTAATGGAGGAACTAAAAAAACTTGTAACAGCCAGCAAACACAAAGCTTTTCATCCGGACACCAATGCGCACCAACAATTTTTGAAAACACATTATGAACTGGCAAAAATTTTGCAACAGCAATATCCTTTCCTTGATTTAAAAAATGAACTGAAATATTTTACATCTTCACAATTAAAATAAAATACAAGAATGGCTACAAATAACCATATCAACTATATCGAATTCAAAGCCCGGGATTTGTCGGCCATCAAACATTTTTATACTGGAGTATTCGAGTGGACTTTTACCGATTACGGCCCCGATTATGTGGCTTTTTCTAATAGCGGCCTGGAAGGCGGATTTGAAAGGGCTATTCCTTCCAAAGAAACCGGCGCATTGGTCGTTTTATTTCACGAGGATTTAGCATTGATAAAATCAAAAGTGTTAGCAGCAGGCGGCACATTGATAAAAGATATTTTTAGTTTTCCCGGCGGCAGCCGTTTTCATTTTGCCGATCCGGCAGGAAATGAATTAGCCATTTGGTCAGACAAATAAATATTTTGTATGGAAACAAGTATCATTGTTTTGGCAGTTGCCATTTTTATGTTTTTGATAGTCAGGGCTGCTTTTGCAATGAGTAGTAAAAAAGATAAAACAACCGGCGCCAATCAACATCGAAGTAGTTTTAAAAAACCTGACATTGAAATGGTCAATCGGCAGTATGTGCAGGAACAAAAAGAGGAAAATGCATTTACATTAAAGGAAAAAGATACGCTCAATGATTAATGAATCCGGTCGCCCCTGACTGTCAATGTTTGTATGACGTTCGCTTCATACTGAAGCCATTCTTCCCAGCGGATTCTCACTTTTTCTTTCTCAACATATTCTTCGGCAAGTAGAATAAAACAGGTGTAGTGTCCGGCTTCACTCTCCATAAATCTGCGGTAAAATTGTTGGAAATAAACATCTGTCAACCCTTCGCTTAATCTTTTAAAACGTTCGCAACTCCTGGCTTCAATGAGTGCCATAGTGAGTAATTGGTCTAACATGCGGTCTTCTACAGCACCACCTTTTTGTTGGAAATCAATCAAGGCATTGACGTATTCATCCTTTCTTTGTTTGCCCAAAGTAAAATTTCGTTTTTCAATTTCCGCCAAAACCAACCGGAAATGGCCCCATTCTTCCGTTACAATCGGCGACAATTCGGCTACTAACTTTTTTCGTTCACTATAGCGTTGAATAAGAGAAATACAACTTGTGGCTGCTTTTTGCTCGCACCAGGCATGGTCGGTCAGTATTGCTGAAAGTGATATTGCCGCCAGGTTGACCCATCTTGGATCCGTAGGTAATTGTAATCCGAGGATGTTTTTTGTGTCAATCGAGTACTCCATACCTCAAAAATAGAGTTAAAGCCTGTAAATCAGCGAAAATGCCCTAAAAACAAAGTGATTTCTTTTGTTGATAGAAAGAACTATTGTACCTTTGCCGACTTAATACGAGATGAAAAATTGGATGAAATTTTAAAAAATTAAAAGATGCCACTTACAAAAGAAAAAAAATCAGATGTAATTAAAACATTTGCGGGTTCTGAAAAGAATACCGGATCTATTGAAGGTCAAATTGCTATGCTGACAGAAAGAATCAACCAGATCAGCGAACATTTAAAGTCGAACAAAAAAGACTTCTCTACTCACCGTGGATTAATGAAACTGGTAGGCGAAAGAAAAAGCCTATTAAGTTATTTACAAAAGAAAGACCTGAATGGTTACCGTGCATTAATCGAAAAACTCGGTTTAAGAAAATAACCGGTTCTGTTGTCGATGGCAACTTGAATTGACGGTGTAACATTGTACGTAAAAACCCTCGGTTTTTTTGAATTCTTTCTTCCTGAATGTATTTCAAAATTTTTGTTGCTATACGAAAACCTGTTTTTCTATTTCTTCTTCATGCGATGAAATGAAATGGTGCAATCAGTTTTGAGAATAAAAAATATTATCAATCGCCGGAAAATAAGCTCCGGCATAAAATGCAAAAAATGTTAAAACAACCCTTACAATCAAAATTTACAATAAAAGAAGGCCAGGAAGTTATTATTGAAACCGGCCGCTTGGCTCGCCAGGCTGATGGCGCCGTTACAGTTCGCCAGGGGAATTGTATTGTTCTTGCCACAGTTGTGGCCAATAAAGAAGCAAAAGAAGGCCAGAGTTTTTTCCCGCTTTCTGTCGATTACCAGGAGAAATTTGCTTCTGCCGGAAGAATTCCCGGTTCATTCTTTAAAAGAGAAGGCCGGTTGAATGATTATGAAATCCTGACATCGAGATTAATCGACCGGGCATTGCGTCCATTATTTCCCGATGGTTATTTATGCGAAGTGCAGGTGCTTGTAAGCCTCATTAGCAGCGACCCCGAAGTGATGCCCGATTCATTGGCCTGTTTGGCAGCGTCTGCGGCATTGGCCGTTTCTGATATTCCTATCCAGGAAATCATTTCAGAAGTTCGTGTCGCTAAGATAAATGGTGAAATTGTCATCAATCCATTGCGTAGCCAATTAGAAAAAGCAGAATTTGAATTTATTGTAGCCGCTACAGAAAAAAATATTATGATGGTAGAAGGCGAAGCCAAAGAATGCCAGGAAGAAGACTTGATTCTCGCCATCGAAAAAGCACATGAAGCCATCAAAGTACAAGTGAAAGCACAGGAAGAACTCAGAGACCTGAAAGGCAGTACCGAAAAAAGAGCTTTTGAAGCACCTGCCGAAAATGAAACCGTAAAAGAGCAAGTTGAGGCTTTTGCAAAACAAAAAATTTACGAAGTTGCCAAAGCTGCTTTACCCAAACATGAAAGAAGTGAAAAACTAACCGAAATCGGCGAAGCACTTATGGAGCACCTGAAACAAGTTCATAATGTAGCCGAAGGAGAAGAATTAGATGAGGAAATTGGAAAATGGGCCAAAACCTATTTTAAAGATTTGCAGTATCATACCATTCGTGATATGATTTTGAATGATAAAGTCCGGCTCGATGGCAGAAAGCATACGGAAATCCGCCCGTTGAATATGGAAGTGGATGTATTGCCTTCGCCGCATGGCTCAGCTTTATTTACAAGAGGTGAAACTCAATCACTTACCACCGTTACTTTAGGAAGTGCATTAGATACTACTTTACAGGAAAGTGCTGCTGAATCTAAGTATTCAAATTTCTATTTACACTATAATTTCCCACCTTTCTCTACCGGTGAAATTAAAATGATGAGAGGTGTAGCGAGACGTGAAGTAGGGCATGGCAACCTGGCGATGCGATCTTTAAAACAAATGATTCCCGGTGGCGATTTTCCTTATACTGTCCGTGTAGTGAGCGATATTCTTGAATCCAATGGTTCTTCATCAATGGCTACTGTTTGTGCCGGTTCATTGGCCTTAATGGATGCCGGTGTAGGTGTGCCAAAGCATGTTTCCGGTGTTGCAATGGGATTGATTAGTAAAGGAGAGCAATTTGCCATTCTAACCGACATACTCGGCGATGAAGACCACCTTGGCGATATGGATTTCAAAGTTACGGGAACAAGAGAGGGCATTTGTGCCGTACAAATGGATATAAAAGTGGATGGCCTGAGTATGGACATTATGCGCCAGGCATTGGCACAAGCCAAAGAAGGACGTTTACATATTTTGGATGCCATGTATAATGCTATTCCCGAAGCAAGAGCTGACGTGAAGCCTCATGCTCCAAGAATGGAGAAATTATTTATCGATAAAGAATTTATTGGTGCGGTGATTGGCCCGGGTGGGAAAGTCATCCAGGAAATACAGAGAGAAACCGAAACGACGATTAATCTCGAAGAAAAAAATAACCGTGGCGAAATTTCCATCTTTAGTACCAATAAAGAAGGAGTGGACAAAGCGGTTGCCTGGATTAAAGGCATTGTAGCTGTACCTCAAATCGGTGATGTATATGATTCTACCGTTAAGTCAATCATGCCATTTGGTGCCTTTGTTGAATTTTTGCCCGGCAAACAAGGCCTTGTTCATATCAGTGAAATCAGTTGGAAAAGATTAGAATCACTCGATGGCCTGATCAAAGAAGGCGATGCCATGAAAGTTAAATTGATTGGTACCGATCCTAAATCAGGCAAATTTAAATTATCGAGAAAAGTCTTGATTCCAAAACCCGATAAGAATCCACAAAGACAAGAAGGAAATAATAATTAATTACACCGGAACCCTGAATGTTCAGGGTTTTTTTTATGGAAAACGATTATATAGAAATCCTGTTTGAAAATGTGGAAGCCACCCAAATTGAATACCTGGTGGCTTGGCTCAGCGACATAGGCTATGAAGGTTTTGAAGAAGGAGAAAATTGGCTGAAAGCATTTATTCCCGCAGTTTCTTTTGATGAAAAATTATTAAAAGAAAATCCTGTTGTTAAAAACTGCTCCATGAAAGTCTCAACGATTGCAGCCACAAATTGGAATGCGGTCTGGGAATCAAATTTCGAACCGGTTGTTGTAGAAGATTTTGTTGGCCTTCGGGCGGATTTTCATGCACCGATTACAGCAGTTCAACATGAAATCATTATAACACCGAAAATGAGTTTTGGTACGGGCCATCATGCCACGACTTATTTAATGATGTTGGCGATGAGGCAAATAGATTTTACCGGAAAAAATGTTTTCGATTTTGGTACCGGAACCGGTGTGCTTTCCATTTTGGCACATCAACTTGGTGCAAAAAAAATTACGGCAGTAGATAATGATGATTGGAGTATTGAAAATGCCGGTGAAAATTTCACAAAAAATAATTGTAGCAATATTGCATTACGACAGCAAGCAGATGCGGGAGAAGGGCAGGTTTTTGAAATTATCCTGGCCAATATCAATAAAAATGTTTTACTATACAATATGAAAAAAATGGCAACGCAATTAACCGAAAAAGGGGTTTTGTTATTGTCAGGCATTTTACCCGAAGACGTTATGGATATTGTAAATAAGGCAAAGCAGGAAAATTTGAAAATACAGTACCAAACAGCAAAAAATAATTGGGTTTGCCTGCAATTCACACATTGATTTACATGTCTTTTACTTTTAGTATTTTTGCAGTTCCCAAAAACAGGAAATGAACGAATTTATTTTAGTACTCATCGCTTATTTAATCGGAAGTATTCCGACATCGGTTTGGGTCAGCCGTTATTTTTTCGATATTGATATCCGTGATTATGGCAGTGGCAATCCGGGTGCTACCAATACATACCGTGTTTTGGGTGCTCGTTGGGGCACACTCGTCATGGTGGTCGATATGCTGAAAGGCTTCATGGCTGTGAAACTGGCTTTTCTATTGCCTGCTTATGCCGGCAGTGAAATCAACTTACAAAACCTGCAAACTATTTTAGGCTTGGCTGCTGTACTTGGTCATATATTTCCCATTTGGGCCGATTTCCGAGGAGGTAAAGGTGTGGCTACTTTATTCGGAATGGTTTTGGGTATTTCACCGTGGACAGCTATCAGTTGTGTTCTCATTTTTGCTCTTGTTTTATACCTGACAAGATTTGTTTCGCTGAGTTCTATTTTGGCCAGCGTTGCATTTCCAGTTTTTATCCTCGTTATTTTCAATGTCGATAATCCCATTTACCGTGTATTTGCCATCACTGTCACATTGATGGTATTACTCACACATCAAAAAAATATTGGCCGGTTACTCAAAGGTGTAGAAAGCAAAGCCCCGATTTTAAAAGGCCGGAACAGAAGAAAAAAAACCACTAAAAACACCGAAGAGGAAGATAACGTTTAAAAAATTAGTATCTTGAAAGTGAAATTTTCACTTAGGTATAGAATTTGTAAAACGATTATTATGATGAAAAGAATGCTTCCTTATGTTTTGATTACAGCATTATTAATAGGTTGTTCTCAAAATCCCCTGACCGGAAAAAGCCAATTGACTTTATTGCCTGAATCTGAATTGCAAACAATGGCGGTAAATGAATACCAACAGTTTTTATCGAAAAATAAAGTCGTTTCCAATTCGTCAAATAAAGATGCGGCGATGGTACAACGAGTTGGTAACCGAATTATCAATGCAGTGAAAACCTATTATGCCGAGCATAATATTTCAGATAAGTTGAAAGGTTTCAATTGGGAAGTTAATCTTGTAGATGATAAAACAGCCAACGCCTGGTGTATGCCCGGTGGCAAAATAGTTGTTTATACCGGCCTTTTACCCATTACACAAAATGAAGCAGCATTGGCTGCAGTGATGGGCCATGAAGTTTCGCATGCATTATTGCAACATGGCAACCAGCGTATGAGCCAGGGATTATTGGCATCTGTCGGCCAGGTAGCTTTAGCTGTGGCAGTGGCCAATAAACCGCAACAAACACAAAATCTTTTTATGAGTGCTTATGGAGTCGGTGCACAAGTGGGCGTCTTACTTCCATTCTCCAGAAAGCATGAATTGCAGGCCGATAAATATGGATTAATCTGGACAGCCATGGCCGGTTATAATCCCAAAGAAGCGATTTATTTATGGGAAAGAATGGAAGATGCTTCGAAAGGCAAAACGCCACCTGAATTCCTCAGTACACACCCATCTGAAGGAAGAAGAATAGAACAAATCAAGAAATTTTTGCCGGAGGCTATGAAATATTATAAGCCTGTAAGTCAATAAATTCTTGCCATAAAAATTATCTCATATCAATAATTTCAAAGGTTTTTTTAACGAAATCTTTTATTTAAGCGATAAAATGATTAACTTTGCAGTCCCACGTTGAAAACTCTGATGATTTTTGCTGGACGAATAATTATCAGTAATCTTTTAAAAATTACATAAGAATATGATTCCAACCATTTGTGAAAAGTTACAACTGGCAGATGAAAAGAATTTATTAATTCAAGGCTTGCCATCATCAATCGAGAAACAATTCAGTAAACTATCTTTTGCAAAAAATATGACACCGCTGTTGCGCAACAGGAAACTGGATTTTGCGCTGGTGTTTGCTGTCAGTGAAAATCAGCTCAATAGCATTTTGCGGGATGTAATGCCTTCTTTGAAAGAAAGCTCAAAATTCTGGGTGGCTTTCCCCAAAGAAACTTCCAAAATAGTCACCAACCTGAACAGGGAAAGTAGCTGGTCCCGCTTGACAAATGAAGGCTATAAAAGTGTGGAAAGGGTAGAACTGGATCATGTGTGGAGTGCTATGCGCTTTGATCAGAATGACATAGTAGAAGAAGAAACAATGACTGAAGAAGAATCTGTAACTACTGCCGAAGTAGTCGGATAAAGATTCATTTATAAATAAAAAAAAGGAATGGTTTGTTGTATGTGCAACAAGCCATTTTTATTTGATGATAACGGTTCCCATTTCTTTGGCCAAATCAATTTCCATTTTTTTCAGGCTTTTATGCATTTCGTGCAATACATGTAACTCTTCCGCATTATGTGGCTTTTCCAAATCGGCCTGGTTTTCTAAGATCAGCCTTTTTATTTTTCTCAACTTTAAATAATTGACGGCAGATTGTACCGCTATCAAACTTTTATCTTCTGCACTTTTTAAATACTTATTGAGTTCATCCCTGTTTTCTTTTTTTGTCAGTTCGATAAACTCTTTGTAAGGCTTTTGAAATAAACTTGCATTATAATCGGCAAAAGCATTTATTTCTTTTTTCCAATATTCACTTTCTACATAAGGCACATTCAACAAGGAAACAGCGAGTGCACTAAGTTGTGGATTTTCATGATAGATAAAATAATTACTGCCGATGGATTGCGGATTATCTTCCAACTGTTTTTTATACACTTGTATAAGCTGTAAAACAGCTTTGTTATCAATCAATTCTTCTTCTACCAACTCATGTAAAATGTATTCGGCTACCAGCATTTTATCATCCCATTGGCGGGTGCCGTATTCCAATAACATTTTAGCGACTTCTTTTTCCTGTAAATCGTCCCGGAACAATAAACTGAATGTGGCATCATCATAATTTTGTTTGCCATCACCAGCTTGAGGGGCAGTTTGTTGTGCTTCTTCGGCAGGGATTCTTCTCTGTTCTACAATGACTTTTTCCCTGATAAATTTATTGACCAAAGCATGTAATCCGCTTTCATCTATTTTTAGAATCTCGGCACATTGATGAATATAATCCTGTTGTTTGGTAAAGTCTTCTACCTTATTGATTTTGGAAATGGATTCCGCAATACGATTGATGACTTCAGATTTTTTTGTAGCATCCTGGCCGGCTTCTTTCATCGATACTTCCAATTGGAAAAGGATGATGTCTTTTTTATGACTTTTGACATAGTCGGAAAAAGCGGCTGCGCCCACTTTGTTGACATAGCTATCCGGGTCTTCATTTTCCGGAAGCAATACCAATTTTACATTCAGTCCTTCTTCCAAAGCAATATTCAAACCCCGCAATGCGGCTTTTACTCCGGCTGCATCGCCATCATAAAGTATGGTCAGGTTGTTACTGTATTTTCTAACCAACCTTAACTGATCAGACGTCAATGCTGTACCTCCGGAAGCCACTACATTTTCGATGCCGGCCTGGTGTAGCGATACCACGTCTGTATAACCTTCTACGAGTAAACATTCATCCGCTTTATCAATAGCCTGGCGAGCCAGAAAAGTGCCATAGAGTAATTTGCTTTTTACATAAATTTCATTTTCCGGTGTATTGATATATTTGGGTGCCTTTGTATTTGTTTTTAAAATACGGGCACCAAAGCCCAATACTTTGCCACTTTGGTTATGGATAGGAAAAATTACACGGCCACTATAATTGTCTCGCAATTGCTGATTCCGTTGCGTCAATAAACCGGATTTGAGCAATAATTCGGTATTGTATTTTTTGGCGAGAGCTTCCTGCAGTAAAGCATCATTTTGTTCGGGTGCATAGCCCAATTGAAATTTTCGTATCACTTCTTCACGAAAACCTCTTTCTTTGAAATAACTCAAACCCACTTCCTGGCCTTCCGGCGTATCCAATAACTGGCGGCTGAAAAACTCCTGCGCAAAGCTGTTGATTATGAAAAGACTGTCGGCAGTTAATTGTGTTTGCTTTTGCTCTTCTGATTGATAGGTTTCTTCTATCTCAATATTATATTTGGCTGCCAGCCATTTCAGTGTTTCGGGGTAGCTGTATTTTTCATGCTCCATGATGAAGCTGATGGCATTGCCACTGCGGCCACAACCAAAACATTTGTACAACTCCTTACTTTGCGAAACTGTAAATGAAGGTGTTCTCTCGTTATGAAAAGGGCAGAGACCGATATGATTACTGCCTCTTTTTTTGAGTTTTACAAAATCACCGATAATTTCTACAATATCAATGCGATTAAGAATTTCCTGTATGGTATTTTGAGAAATCATTTATAAATAAAAGCAAAAGCGAAGATAAGTTTTTGTGTGTGTTTAGAATGATTGATTAGCGTCCGGTTTGAGTCAAATAATGGACTTTTTCCGAATAGATAAAAAATTATTTTAATAACCGAATAAACTTTCTCTACCTTTCTCCGTCATAAACAAAACTATTTATTATGAAATCAATGAACCGAACTTTATTCCTTGCCATTTCAGTCAGCTTTTTTTCGATGACAATGTATGGCCAAAACGATTCAGGCGTTGACTCTACCGGATTGCCCGGCGATAATTTCAGCCTGCAGGGTGCACTTCAGATGTTTCAAAATGCATCCTCGGTAGAGGATTTTGAAAAAGCCCTCAACACGGAAAATAACCATGTCAATAATCTCGACCTGAATGGCGATGGCGATATCGATTATATCCGCGTTGTGGATAAAGCAGATGGCAATACACATGCCTTTATACTTACGGCGCTGGTATCTGATAAAGAGAGCCAGGACATTGCTGTTATTGAATTGGAAAAAACCGGGAAAGAAAATGCCATGATTCAAATTGTAGGCGATGAAGATATTTACGGTGAAGAAGTGATAGTAGAGCCCAATGGCGAAGATGCAGCTTCCGTGGTTAACGAAAATTATTATCCGCTCTCCGGTCCCAATGTAGATTATGGAATGAATGCTTCAGGCATTATTGTCAATGTCTGGTTTTGGCCTTCTGTCAGGTTTGTGTATGGCCCTGTTTACACCCCTTGGATTTCCCCTTGGCGTTGGCGTTATTATCCTACTTGGTGGCGTCCCTGGCGTCCATTTGCCTGGCATGTCTGGCATCCTTTCAGGGTTGGTTATCACCGGCATTTTGTGGTTTGTCATACCAATAGAATTATTCGTGCCCGTAAAATTTATAAACCCTATCGTACGACATCGGTCATTGTCAGAAACCGCCATGCTGTGTCAGTCAACAATTACCATGTTTCCAGGAAAAAAACTACGGTAGTTGGCCCAAAGGGCAATAAAGCAACGATTAAAAAAACGACAGTCCGCGGCCCAAAAGGAAATAAAGCCACCCGTGTGAAAGTCAGAAAACATTAAATTTTAGACTTTTAGTTGAGAATAAATGCGCAGTCAACCAACTGTGCATTTTTTTTGTAAAAAACATAGCCGGAATGTTTGTTTTTATTAAAAATTGGAATTACCTTACTCTCTGTCCAATGGTCCCAATTTAATCCGCAATCCGACACCCAAGGGAAAATTTTAGTAATCATTTTTTAATCTTGTTTGCCAACAAGCAAACGCTAAAATTTTATCGCCATGGTTCAGGTAGATATCGCACAGCTCTCCGGAGAGTGCAACGTTTGGAGGGAGTCGCTCCGCAATTTTCGGGAAGAATTCCATAACAATGAAACAATGCTCCGGGAAATTGCCGGCAAAACCCTCACCAAAGAACAGCTTCAAGACGTAGAACACCTCCACAATCAATTCCACATTCAACTTATTAACATTCACGACCTCAAACAAGCTATCAAAGTACATGATAGAAAAATCAATTTTGAAAAAGTAGCTTTTAATGGTCATGCCAATGAAGACAGTTATACCCGGCACGAAAATTTACAACAAGAGTACCTGCAAATGAAAGATACCCTTGAAAATTTACGTGAAGAATTTAATGATTTTGTCAATAAGATTTAAGACCCAACCAAAACCTGCATCATTTTTTCTGACAGCAAAAAATAAATAAGGTTTTGCTGCTATGGTTGTTTTGCTAATCCATTTCCTTCTTAAGACAAGAAATTAATTTTATTATCTTTTAAATAAGAAGCCATGCCAGAATTTGATACTTCACACGTAAAAAATATTGTCTTACTCGGCCATGCCGGTACGGGTAAGACCACATTAGCGGAATGTATGCTCTTCGAAGCGGAACTGATAAACCGAAGAGGCACCATTGCCGATAAAAATACAACCGGCGATTATCATGAATTAGAACAGGAAAGAGGCAATTCCATTTTCAGTAAATTATTACATACAAAATGGCGGGGATATAAAATCAATATTCTCGATACACCGGGCTATGATGATTTTGTAGGCGAAGTGATATCCGCTTTACGTGTAGCCGATACCGGTGTGATGTTGCTCAATGCCGAAATGGGTGTAGAAGTGGGTGCCGATATTATTTGGGATTATACTGAGCAATTTCAAACACCCATGATTTTTGCCGTCAATAAATTGGATGAAGACAATGCCGATTTTGAAAAAACCATACGAGAGGCGAAAACACATTTTGGCAGTAAAGTTGTTGTGGTACAATTTCCCAATCAGACAGGTGCCGGTTTTCATGAAATAATCGACGTCCTCAGAATGACGATGTATAAATTCAAAGACGGTGGTGGTAAACCTGAAAAATTACCTATTCCTGAAGAACAGAAAGCCCGGGCCGATGCATTGCACAAAGAATTGATAGAAGCCATAGCCAGCAATGATGAATCCCTGATGGAAAAATATTTTGAGAAAGGAGAATTAGATGAAGATGAAATGAAAGCCGGCATGAAATCAGCTATGATAAACCATGATTTCTTTCCTTTATTCTGCCTTTCTGCCGAAAGGAATATGGGCAGTGGCCGCCTGATGGGTTTTATCGATAATGTTTGTCCGAGTGCCAACGAAATGCCTGCACAAAAAACAATCAATGGAAAAGAATTGCCTTGCAAAGCCGATGGCCCACCTTGTATTTTTATTTATAAAACAATTTCAGAACCACATGTTGGTGAGTTATCATTTTTTAAAGTCTATTCCGGCACCATAAAAGTGGGTATGGATTTGCAAAATGAAAGTACCGGTGCATCCGAAAAAATTAATCAACTTTTTTTAGTCGAAGGCAATAAAAGAACTGCTGTACATGAATTAGTTGCCGGCGATATAGGTGCTACATTAAAATTGCGCAACACTCATGTCAATAATACTTTGCATACCAAAGGGCAACAAGTAGAATTGCCACCCATAGAATTTCCTTCACCCAATATGACAGTCGCTATTGAATCGATGAAAAAAGGTGAGGAAGAAAAACTATCGCAAGCCTTGCACCAGTTGAGAGAAGAAGATCCGACTTTTTTGGTGGAAGTGTCACCCGAACTGAAACAAACACTTATACATTGCCAAGGTGATATGCATCTTGCCGTAGCCAAATGGAAAATTGAACACCAACATAAATTGAGTGTCAAATTCATCAAACCTAAAATTGCGTACCGCGAAACAATCCGAAAAATGGCTGATGCCAATTATCGGCATAAAAAACAAAGTGGTGGTGCCGGACAGTTTGCAGAAGTTTATATGCGCATCGAGCCCTGGTATGAAGGTATGCCGGAACCCACTGATTTAAATGTACGTGGAAGAGATACGCATGACCTGGCCTGGGGCGGTAAATTGGTTTTTTATAATTGTATAGTGGGTGGTGCTATTGATGCCCGTTTTTTACCTTCCATTTTAAAAGGTGTGATGGAGAAAATGCAAAACGGCCCGTTGACAGGTTCTTATGCCAGGGATATTCGGGTTTGTGTTTATGATGGTAAAATGCATACCGTAGATAGTAATGATATATCATTTAAAATTGCAGGTTTGCAGGCCTTCCGTCATGCATTTCAACAAGCGGATCCACAAATCCTGGAACCGGTTTACCAAGTAGAAGTGCTTTGCCCTGAAGATTTAACCGGAGCAGTCATGGGCGATTTGCAAAGCCGCCGTGCTGTAGTAGAAGGTATCGACAGTGAAGGGCATTTTCAAAAAATTATTGCCAAAGTACCGTTGGCAGAAATGGAAGGATATTCATCTTCTATCAGATCCATTACGCAGGGAAGGGCTAAATTCAAAATGGAATTTAAAGATTATGAGGCGGTGCCTTACGACCTGCAACAAAAATTAATAGACGACTACAGCAAAACAGAAAAAGAAGAATACGCTTAATGGTTATAAAGAGAGTTGTAAAAATTTACAGCTCTCTTTTTTTTATTCCCGATAAACTTTAATGGAAGAAGTTTTATCATTCCATCCCGAAAAATAAAAACGGGTTTTGGAACGATTGATGGTATAACTTTGTCCTCCAAAATTTTCTTCTTCATACAAAACAACTCTGAATCCTTCAGGTAAAATAAGTGAACTCAACGCATTATCCGGGAAACCGATTTGCGTCATAGAAGAGTAGGAGCCGGGTAATAAAGTAACATATTGGCCTTTGTAATCCGTATCTACAAATATTTTGACACGTTCATTTATTGAACTTAATGTATTGACACCTGTATTGTTTCTGTATTCTATCACCAAGGCCCCGATTTTATCATTCAGAATGCTGTTCAGGCAGGAAATATCATTTGTGATGGAATAATATTGTCCCGATGGCGTTGTTTTGTTTTTATAAGCTCTTACCCTGAGATTCGAAGGAACTTTTAAGGAGGAAATTCTATATTTTAAGATTCCCAATTGACTGCCCGTGTAGGTACCGGGTTTTAAATGCAAGCTATTTCCTTTGAAGGAGCAGGAAGAATAAAAACTGGCATAATCACCCGACATATAAGGTATGCCATTATTCTGTTGATTGTAATAATTATTATTGGACCGGACTTCAATTTTTATAGATTTGATTTTGTCATTATATAAATCTGAAAGACAATTTTGATCTGCTATAAAAATATAGCTTTTGCCATTTGTAAAACTGCTATTCAAATATGCCCTGATTAATAAATTACCATGAATGGAGAAGGAAGAAATGTTTTCCCTGAGTAAACCTAATTTAGCACCGGAATATACACCCGGATTCAAAGTTTTGAAATATCCTTTTTTATAACAGTCTTTATAGAAAGTTACGTAGCCATTATTACCGGTATTATATCTTTCCTGCACTTTAAGAGATGAAACATTATTATTCCAACCATCGGGCAGGCAGGCTACATTACTATATAAAGTTTTGGATTTCCCTTTGAAATTATCATGTTCGTAGATGATAACTTTTAAGTTGGGGGGAATTTGCAAACTGGATAATTCGTCATTTCCAATTTTCATTTGATAATAGCGATAATTGCCTACGTACAGTTCTGCTTGTTTACCACTGTAATTACAATCTTCGTGCAGTGTAACAAAATTTTGTGCAGTAACAATGAAAAATGAAAAAGAGGAAATTATTAGTGTTAATAATAATTTGATCATAGTAAAGGTTTATTGATGTCTTATGGCTTTCTAAATTAGCAATTTTTTTACATACAGCCATAAAATTACTCGATCAATTATATCCTTTGCTTTAAAAAATATTTGATAGTTTTGATTTTATTTCGAGTCTTATCCATGTCACACACAAGTTGCTCTCTGTCATATTGTTCCGGTGCAAAAAGATTTTGACTTGTGGTTTCATTATTTTCCAATTGATCAAGACAAACATAGCATCTTGCGCAAAGGCTCATCGCAATTAATTGTAAGCATTTCTTTTTGTTTTTCAATTCATAATCAAGTTGCTTTATCAATGAAAAACTTTTTTCTTGTTGCGCAGTAAATAGTTTACGAATGGGAGCAATATGTTTGGTGGTTGTCAATAATGTTTGAATATGATTATTGCGATCTTTATAAATATCGAAAATATCATTGCCGAATTGCATTAAGCCGCCCATCTGCATCAATGCTTCTTCTTCTCCTTCTTCAAAAGGATGAATCATTGAGGCCCGGTAAAATAAAACAGAGAGTCCTCCTTTTTTTAATGTGATGTCGAGAATTTCATCCTGCGTTAATCCGGGAGCCGCCTGTTTTTTACTTTCAATTTGTGCTTCATAAACTTTGCGTAAATAATTGACCATCACAACCGGTTTGGCTGCATACTCCAACGCATTTTTATAAAATGTAAGAAAGAGTTTTTCTGCTGAGCTGCTTCCTTTTTTTTTATCCGGATTATCCAAAAAACTTTTTATGTCATCAAAATGCAAATTGTACTTATCAAAAAAATCATCGAACAAGCCTGTCATAGCTCCTTGATAAGTTAATGTTAATCGTTCTTTTTTGGTCATACCAAACCCACGCAATACGCCTAAGCTATTGCCGAGGATGGCCGGCACAGCCAGCCCGTAGTAATGTGTTATTTTTTTAAAATCGGATTCATCGAGGCTGCCGTCATTTGTCTGGCGAGCCGATTCCAGTACGTCATTCAACTCTGAAGCTATATATTCATGTTGCTTTTTAACGCTGTTTTTGAGTGCGGCAATATTTTGTACTGCATGAACAATGGTCACAGTCTTTCAATATTTAAATGAGGAATGCTGCAATTTATGAAGTAAAGCTTACACATTCCTTTAATTCTTTTTCGCTATACGAAATTTTATATTGCGCCAGCACATCTGCTGGTACGCCATTCCATTTTGTAGGTGTATTGCCAATATAGCCAATATCTTCCACACCAATTTTAGAAGTATAAAAACCCGTGGCAGTTAAGTTGCGCATCAGGCTGAAAAATTGAACGCCCTGACTCATACTAGCTGCTGCTTTTGCAGGAAAAGCAATCCTGTCTACCATTTCTAATTGTTGTGCAGTACTGCAATCAATAAATGCTTTGTTGTAAAATTTAAAACATTGCATATCTAACCAACGGAGTCCGCCTTGCATAGGAATTTGATGCTGCGGCATATCTTTTACAATGAATGCAATGAATGCTGGCACTTGGGCATCACTGGCACTGCCGCTGATGTCATCTTTGGGAATAATAATATCGGCTAAAACCGTAATAGTTTTCATTTCATGCTCACCAAAAATATTTGCTTCCGCCAATAATTTATTTTCATATTTCAATTCATCCGGATTGCGGTCAATGGTAAATTTGGATGCATCGATTTTTACTTTATGTTCATTATCGTTAGGCTGACAAGAAGATAAAAGAACAGGTGCAGCGGCTACGCCGGAAATAAGTAATTTGATTGATTTTCTTCTATCCATTTTTTTGATTTTGGAATTAAAGATTTTGTTTCTTCATTTCATCAATAATGTATTCAGATGCTCTCATCGATAATGCCAGGATTGTCCAGGTAATATTTTTATCTGCCTGCGATACAAACTGGCTACCATCCACACAAAATAAATTTTTACAATCATGAGCCTGGCTCCATTTATTCAAAGCAGAAGTTTTGGGATCATTGCCCATACGTACTGTGCCGGCTTCATGTATAATTTCTCCCGGTTTGGAAAGCCCCCAATTATTGCTGGCATCATCATCGCCGCCCCAGGTAACAACGGCTCCCATATTATGCATAATTTCTTTAAAAGTTTCTTTCATGTGCTTGGCTTGTTTGATTTCATGTTCGCTCCATTTCACATTGAATTTTAAAACAGGAATACCATATTTATCAACTGTATTTTCATCAATTGCACAATAATTACTTTCTAACGCAATGGCCTCACCGCGGCCAGCCATACCGACACCGCAGCCGTAGAAAAAACGATAATCTTCTTTGAGTGACTTGCCGTAGCCGCCGCCTTCTTTTTTCTTTCCTTTTACCAAATATTTTCCATTCAGGTTTTCTATTCCCCAGCTAAATCCATAGGAAGGCTGGCTCATACCGCCCCAGTATTCAATATGATACCCTCTCGGAAAATCTAATTTTTTATTATCGAGCCACCAGGGTGAATAAACATGCATGCCACCAACGCCATCTTCATTATATCTTTTTCTGTCAAATAATTGTGGCAGAATTCCACCGAGTGCTGCACCGGTAGAGTCATGTAAGTATTTGCCGACAACATTACTATTATTCGCTAACCCGTTAGGATGTCGTTTTGATTTTGAGTTCAATAAAAGTCGGGCGGTTTCGCAAGTGCTGGCGGCAAGTATTACAACACGGCCGGAAACCTGGTATTCCATCATGTCATTTTTATTAATATAGGAAACGCCGGTAGCGAGGCCTTCATCATTGGTCAGCACTTCCCGAACCATCGCATTGGTAATCATCTCTATATTACCTGTTTTCAATGCCGGATAAATAAGAACATTCGGAGAAGAAAAATCTGCTTTTGCCATACTGCAATTACGATTGCATTGTCCACAGAAAAAGCAAGAACCGCGGTCGTCATTTAGTTTTTCTGTAAGTATAGATAGTCTCGAAGGAATAATTTTTACACCGGCTTGTGTGGCTGCATTTTTAATAAATAGTTCATGCAAACGGGGCTTTGGTGGTTTCAGAAAAAATCCGTCAGGATCATTTTCAAGCCCTTCATTCGTTCCAAAAACACCAATGAGTTTATCAACACGGTCATAATAAGGTTTGACATCTTCATAACCAATCGGCCAGTTTTCACCTAAGCCGTCAATACTTTTTCTTTTGAAATCCCTTGGGCCAAAACGCAATGATATTCTTCCCCAATGATTGGTTCTGCCACCCAACATTCTGGCTCGCCACCAAGCCCAGTCGGTGCCATTTTCTTTTTTATAAGGTTCGCCATCAATTTCCCAACCGCCATAACAAGCATCAAAATCTCCAAATGGCCGAAACTTTGTGCTGGCTCCGCGACGGGGTGATTCCCATGGATTTTTTAATTGCGTTACATTTTCTTGTGGGTTATATTTAAAACCGGCTTCTAATAAACAAACTTTTAAACCAGCATTGGCCAAAATATAAGCGGCCATTCCGCCACCGGCACCAGAACCTACAATGACTGCATCATATTTTTTTTCTTTTTTTTGAATCTGAAAATCGCCCATGGAAAGATTTTTTTAAAAGAGATGAAAATAAATTCACTGTACGGGTTATTGCTTTTTTTGCGCCGCTGCATCAACACTTTTTCCAAGAAA
>JAGQWM010000018.1 GCA_020437365.1 Chitinophagaceae bacterium
AGCCGTTTACCACCACAGCCGCCGATATACAGACAATCAAAATGGTAGTAAGTGTTGCAAAAGGGGAAAAAATTTGAAATCTTTACATGGTAGTTCAGTATAGGTTAATATTTTAATGTCGTACATGATAACATAAAAATACAAAAATTTTTGAATTTGGTGTCGTTTACGACATCAAATAAATGACTGAAAAACAGTTTTTAAAGAAGATTGGATTGAGAATTAAACAGTTAAGGACAGAAAATGGACTGTCCCAAAGAGAGTTTGGCTACATGATAGATGTTGAGAAGTCAAATGTATCAAGGTTGGAATCCGGCAGGTTTAATACTAAGATATATACCCTCTTTAAAGTTGCAGAAGCCCTTGAATTGTCTCTATCGGAATTACTGGAATTCGAGAAGTAGTTTCAAATTGATTTGAAACGCTAAAATAAAAGTAATTGAAAGAAAAAGAAGTTGTATCAAAAGGCACAGCCTATTTTACTTTTACCAGCACCTCACCTGATTGCCGTAATCGTTCCTTTTGCTTGTATAACTTCGCCTTGGTCGCAAGTGGCTTCCACTAACCAAACGTAAGTCATACTGCCGGTTATTTGTCCATTGCGGAGCTTCCCATTCCATCCCAAAGCCGGAGAGTTGGGTGAAAAATTATAGCGTTCAAAAACTTTGCCTCCCCAACGATCAAATATGATAAATTTATTGATGACCTTAAACCCTCTTGTCATCGGGTAGAAAATATCATTCTTGCCATCGTTATTCGGAGTAAAGGCGGAAGGCAAGTTCAAGTTCGACTGATCGCAGGCTACAATGACAGTTACTTCATCTTTGGCAACACAACCATCCGAACTGGTTATACTGATTGTATAATCAGCCGTTTCAGCAGCGATACCATTTGGAAAGGGACAAGTAGTACAGGAAAGTGAATTGACGGGCGGCGACCACAAATACGAAACCGTATTGGGGCTATATACCGGATTCAGTGTAAAGCCCGAATTGTAAGGTACAATGAGGTCGGGTCCGGCATCTACTACCGGTAATGGATAAACGTTTATTCTTGCTGTTGTGGTATCTGCGTAGCATCCGACAGAATCACTGACGATAATCGTATAAGTTATTGAAGTATCAGGAATACTGATTGGACGCAGTATCGTATCACTATTCAGGTAGGTGGATGGCGACCAACGGGCAATGCCATTTACATTGGTACGAAAAGGAACCGGTTGCAACGGGCAAACGGAAGTATCTGCGGGCAACACTTGCAGTGTAAATGGCGGAAACACCCTGATATGGCTGGTATCCCGGCTTATACAACCATACTGGTTTGTTGCCTGAGCAATGTAATCGGTAGTAACCGCCGGATTGACGAGTACTGTATCGCAAGTGGTGCAATCAATATTATAATTGGTTAACCATAATAAAGTATCAGCAGTAAAAGCAAATAGGTTTTGCGACTGTCCGCCACATAAAGTATCCGAACCAGGCAATACTTTGATTTGAGGCATTTTGTACACCGTTACCGTTACCGAATCTTTCTGGGCACAGCCATTGATGTCAGTCGCTTGTAAAATAATTTTAAATTTTCCATTGCCTGCATACTGGTGGTTAGGTGGGTATTGAAGATTACTGGTGGTATTATCGCCAAATGACCATTGCCAATCGTTAATGTTATCTGCCGGAAAATAAGGTGCGGTGTTATTGGTTATGGGAAAACTATTGTTGAGGAAACAAGCATTGGGCGGCACAGAAAAATCAAGCACAGGACCTCGAACATTCGTTGGTGGTGCCAGGTAGAGGGTGTCATTGCAAGTGTTATTACCAACACCATCAATTACTACAAAATCATTGAAACTGCCATGCATAGTTGGATAATAAGCCAGTGAAGAATCTGTATTTGTATTGATTACATTACCGGCCACATGAAAAATATATGTATAACCGCTGCCGGGTGGATAAGTATTTTCAACGCTATATTGTATCAAGCTGTCTTTACATACATTCGATTTATTACTTACTAATGACGGTGTTGCTGTATATTGTTTGGTAGTAAGACTGTCGCTACATCCCGTGATGGCATCATATAAATAAAATTTTGTAGTGAAACTGCCTGTTGCAGGAAAACTATGTGTGACATTATAATTCACAGCATCCGGCGAACCGGGCATATCTGAGAAAGTCCAGCGGAATGAACTTACATTTCCTAGCGACGTATTTGTAAATTGAAAAGTATTCTTATTGGCGCAGGTATTGGAAAATGTGTAGTCCGCAATTACACCAATAATATCAATATTGATAGTAGCTGGCGTACCACGACAGCCATGAAAGATGGGTGTCATGGTAATCGTTTTTGCTCCCAGCGTTTGGTATTTATGCGAGATGGAGGTAGATGAGGTGAGTAGTATAGTACCGTCGCCAAAATCCCATTCGTATTGGGTGGCATTGGTGGCTGTTCCGGTAAAGTTTATTCTTTCGCTACCGCAATATTGGCTTCTTCCATCACTGGTAACTGCAACGGTATTAAAAGGTGGTGTACCATACGCAAATGTTGGAAATGTATATTGATTGGTACAACCCTGTACAGAAGTGATGCTTACACTTGCCGTGGTAATTGGGGTAACAATATTGTAAATATGACTGATATTATTGACCACTGTCGTTCCGTTTGGTGTGCCATCTCCAAAGGTCCACACATAATTGGCAACCGCATCGTCGGGAGGCAATGAAGCCGTGGCTCTTAAAATTGCATTCACCGGTATGCAACCATTTGGAGGAGTTACAGATGTATTGATGATAGGGAAACGCATTACTTTTATACTCATCGATGCGTTGGCAGAACAACCAAAGGCCGTTACGCCTCTAACTGTAATTGTATAATTTCCATAGCTATTAAAATTATGAACTATCGAATTGCCCACAGTAGTTTGCAATGGAGAGCCATCTCCGAAATCCCATTCATAGCTGGTGATAAAAGCACTTCCCGGAGCAGTAAATGTTACATTACCGGGTTGACATAAATTATTCCTGTTGGCATTTATAGAAATGGTTGGCGTAGTATGAATGTCCACAGTTTTCGAAACTGAAATCGCTGAATTGGTATATACTGCCGTAAGGGTTACTGTGTAAGAGCCGGGATTTGAATATGTGATTGTTTCGGTACCGGAAGAACCAACACTACCGTTTCCAAAATTCCATATAAATGAATTTGGTGCAGGCGAACAGTTTTGTGTGAATACCGCTTTTTGAGGATGGCAGTAAAGATTGTTTGAAGTAGAATAATTGAAATCAACGCTTTGGGAAAAAGAAACGCTGTAAATCAAAAGGAAAAAGCAGAGTATATATGGTTTTCGGTACTTCATCATATCTAAGAAGCGGATAACTGCGTATTGTTTAAAAGCATTAGAATATTGGTAGAATGATATGAAAAGAATCAGCAAGAAAAGTCAAAATTAATGCCAAAAAAGCATTGCTTTTCACTTTTAGATAAAGATTATTTTGAAAGAATGCATCGGCTTTTCATTTGTATAAAAACGCTATTTGAGAAAATAGGAATGCAGACTTCGTACCTCAGTTGCTCCGGGACACAGTGAAGTAGAAAAGGCACCAAAGCAGACTTCGTACCTCAGTTGCTATGGTGCACAGTCAAGAGCAAATGCACCAAAGCAGACTTCGTACCTCAGTCGCTATGGGGCACAGTGAAGAGCAAAAGGCACCAAAGCAGACTTCGTACCTCAGTCGCTATGGTGCACAGTCAAGAGCAAATGCCATTTAGAAACTCGGAGTAGAAATTTAAAGGCATAAAATTTAAAGGAAGGGACTTATTTATTCATCTTCATGAAGAATTGATAATTTTATAGTTTGAAAACTTTTATAACCTAATTTTTCTAATGTTCCGGCTAGCATTAATTTAATAGCTTTCTTTCCCATTGTTGTTTTAAAATATTTCTCTCTTTTTCTAGCATCTTGTTCGAAAATATAATATTCGCAGAAAATCAATTGTAATGGCCTTCTGTATGCTGTACTTTTATTTCCTCCGGCATTATGTGTTTCAATTCTTTTTTTAAGATTAGCTGTAAAACCTATGTACAATAAATAATCTTTTTCGCTAAAAAGTATATAAACGCAGTATGGTAGTGGTGAATTCAATAAAAATCGCTTTATATTAAAATTACAGAATTGTAAGAATTAGTCCCGAAGCAGACTTCGTACCTCGGCAGCTCCGGAACACAGTGAAGTGAAAAGGCCATAAAAAAACCTGATAGCAAAATAACTATCAGGCCTTTTCTACTTCACTGTGGTGTGGGGCGGGATCGAACCGCCGACACAAGGATTTTCAGTCCTTTGCTCTACCGACTGAGCTACCGCACCAAATATTTTCAATATTCTATAGTACAAATTCGGTTCGGGCGGGTCCGTCCGAACGGTATTCATCCGGGCGGCAAAAATAAGGGTTTCCGGCAATAACCCGAAACCCTTTCTATGTCTTCTAAGGCTATTTTTTCTTTTTGGCAGCTTTCTTTCCGGCAGGCTTAGCTTTTTTCTTTGCTACCTTTTTTTGGGCGGCTTCTTTTTCAGCCTTACTTTTTTTGGCCATATCTGCCCGGTGTGCCCTTTCATAAGTTTGAATATCTACAAACCTTCCTTTGGCATCTCTTACAGCATATAGTTTTTTTCCTGCAGTACTTCGGTGTGTGGTTCTCCTGGTTTTTGCCATGATGAATAAATTTTTAAGGTTAGTAAAAAATATTACATGCCGAATTTAGTTAAAAACTTTATTCGCATAATCTTTAGTTGTTCCCAACTGAAATTAAAATCTGCCAACTCTTCCTGCGCCACTTGTAAAGATGAGGTCTCACAACTTTTAAAATATTCCATAATCTCTTCCTGGTCTTCTTCATCCAGCATTTCATCAATGGCATAATCGAGATTGAGTTTGGTGCCACTGGCGGCAATGGTTTCCATTTCTTCTAACATTTCATCCATTCGCCATCCCTTGTTTTTCGAAATGGTTTCTAATGATACTCTTTTATCGGTGTTTTGAATAATATATACTTTGCTTCCGCTTTTATTCATTACACTTTTCATTACAAAATCATCAGGCCTTTCTATGTCATTGTCTTCTACATATTGTTTAATTAAATTGACAAAGGGCCGGCCATATTTAAGTGACTTTCCTTTACTAACGCCGTGACATTTTTCCAGTCCTTCCAATGTTACGGGATAATATGTTGCCATATCCTGCAATGAATTTTCCAGGAAAATTACGAAAGGCGGTAAGTTAACTTTCTGCGCTTCTTTTTGACGTAGTTTCATAAGCATCTCCATCAAAATTTCATCTACTACGGATTCAGTAGGTGTATCGGCAGTTTCGTCATCATCGGCATGTGCATTGTCATACAATGTGTTTAAAACAATTTTAAATGACTTTGGTTTTTTGAGAAAGGATAAAGCGTTTTTTGAAAATTTTAATACGCCATATTCTTCAATATCTTTTTTCAGCATGCCTTCGAGTATCATTTGCCGAATGAGTGAATTCCAGAAATGATTGTCTTTTTCGCTGCCACTGCCAAAGGCTTTTATATTATCGTGGCGAAACATTTGTATTTGTGGCGTTAATTTGCCGGTAATAATTTTTACTACATAGTCAGTTGCAAAACGCTGGTCCAATTCTTTGATGGCATTGAGTACAATAATCACCTCATCTTTCGCTTCCAGTTTTTCTTTTGGATGTTGACAATTATCACATTGGCCACAATTTTCTTTTTCATATTCCTCACCGAAATAACTTAACAATAATTTTCTTCGGCACACACCGGTTTGGGCAAAAGCGACTGTTTCGTTGATGAGTTGTGCACCTACTTCTCTTTCACTGAGTGGTTTGTCACGCATCAGGTGTTCCAGTTTGCTTACGTCTTTATGCGAATAATATAAAATACATTTTCCTTCCAGTCCGTCACGTCCGGCACGACCGGTTTCCTGGTAGTAATTTTCTATTGACTTGGGAATATTGTAATGGATGACAAACCGAATATCGGGTTTATCAATACCCATTCCGAAAGCAATGGTGGCACAAATGACCTGCACATCTTCGCCAAGAAATAAATCCTGCCGCTGCGATCTTAATTTACTATCGAGTCCGGCATGGTATGCCACTGCTTCTATGCCATTGGCTTTTAAAACGTCGGCCAGTTCTTCTGTCGTTTTCCGATTCAGTGTATAAATAATACCACTTTTATTTTTCATGCTCTTTACAAAACGAACAATACTTTCTTCTACCTGTTTCTTTTTTATTTTGGGAAGTACTTCGTAATAAAGATTGGAGCGGTTGAATGAAGAAATAAAAATTTTAGGCTTATTCAACCCCAGGTTTTTAATAATATCGCTTTGTACTTTTGGGGTAGCCGTAGCCGTTAGTGCTATGACGGGTTTGTTGGCATCAATTTCCGTCATCATTTCCCGCAATCTTCTGTATTCCGGCCTGAAGTCGTGGCCCCATTCCGAAATACAATGTGCTTCATCTACTGCAAAAAAGGAAATATTCAAATCGGAGAAGAATGAAATATTATCTTGCTTGGTCAATGTTTCCGGGGCTACATAAAGCATTTTTGTTTGTCCTGAAAGTAAGTCGTCGTGTACTTCTTTTGTCTGTTTTTTAGTTAAAGTGGAGTTTAAAAAATGAGCTACGTTGTCATTGCTGCTATAACCACGCACCAGGTCCACCTGGTTTTTCATTAAAGCAATTAAAGGAGAAACGATAATAGCCACACCCTCACTTATTATAGCAGGCAATTGGTAACAAAGGCTTTTGCCGCCACCGGTTGGCATGATGACAAATGTATCTTGGCCGGAAAGTAAAGACTCTATGGCTTTTTCTTGTGTGCCTTTAAATTTATCAAAACCAAAATGCTCTTGGAGTGCATGTCGAAGGTCAAATTTTTTCTTGGTCGTTGTTGTTGATTTTGCTTTTGTTGTTTTTTGTGTGCCGGCTTTCTTTTTTTTAGCAGCCGGTTTTTTTGCTGTTGTTGTTGCCATTTTACTATTGTTTCCTTGGCATTTTTATCAATGCCTTTTCATTTATAAAAAGATACTTCATTTTATCCGACAAAAAGAATTTGTACAAAACTTTTTTTTGCACAGCCAGCATTTTATAAGATAAAACCTTGCTTTTCTTGTTGTAATGAACAGGATGTCAGTGTATCGATATGACTGTTTTCCGGTGTGGAGTCCAACCTTCACAAATTCTAAACCGGTGTATTTCCCGAACATTTTTGGAAGTATGCGAATTTACTACTATTCAGATTTATAAAAACAATAAAAAATAGTTATAAGTTTTCACAAGTAGTTCTTCACTATCCGATTCATATTAAATCAGCTAAATTTGCCGCCGATACCGGATACTTTTTCCGGGATAAAAATTTCTTATGGCCGAATCAATTTTACATCTTGCACTCAAAACCATTGAGTTAGAAGCCAAGTCCGTAGAAGGATTAAAATCTTTTATCAATGAAGATTTTGAAAAAATAGTGCAGGCAATGGCTCATTGTAAAGGCCGGATTGTGATAAGCGGTATTGGGAAAACAGCTGTGATTGCACAAAAAATTGTGGCGACACTTAACTCAACCGGTACGCCGGCTATTTTTATGCACGCCGCCGATGCCGTTCATGGCGACCTGGGCATGGTACTGAAAGATGATTTGGTATTCATCATCAGTAAAAGTGGTGAAAGCCCCGAAATCAAAGCATTGGTTCCGCTGGTAAAAGGATATGGCAACCCGGTGGTGGCGATGGTAGGCAATATACATTCCTACCTGGCACAAAATGCAGATTATTTATTGAATGTAACGGTAGAAAAAGAAGCTTGTCCGCACAACCTGGCTCCTACTTCGAGCACAACGGCACAGTTGGTAATGGGCGATGCATTAGCCGTTTGCCTGATGGAAATAAAGGGTTTTCAGAGTGATGATTTTGCAAAAGTTCATCCGGGTGGTTTATTGGGTAAAAAATTATATTTACGAGTAGCAGACCTCATCACCAATAATGAAAAACCGCAGGTTACGCCTTCGCAAACTATCAAAGAAGTCATTGTGGAAATGACAAAAAAACGATTGGGCGTAACGGCTGTTGTCGATGATAAAAATTTACTTCAGGGCATAATAACGGATGGTGATTTAAGAAGAATGTTGGAAAAAAATACGGCCATTGATACGCAAAAAGCAGCAGACATCATGAGCCGCCATCCCAAAACAATTGAGGCAAACCGATTGGCTGTAGAAGCAATGCAAATGCTGCGTAAAAATGAAATCACTCAATTAGTGGTTGTGTCGAATGGTCAATACGAAGGCATATTGCATCTGCATGATTTAATTCGGGAAGGATTGATTTAAAAAAAAATGCTATGGCAAGAAAGCTGTCATGGTAAAAAATATTTAACTGTTATGAACAGACATCATTATGTAGCGATAATGGCCGGTGGTATCGGCAGCCGGTTCTGGCCAATGAGCCGGGCCAATTATCCCAAACAGTTTTTGGATGTACTGGGCTCTGGCAAAACGTTGATACAACAAACCTTTGAACGCTATCGTAAACTGGTACCGAAGAAAAATATTTTCATTGTTACAGCCGAAGAATATGTACCACTCGTCAAAGAACAACTACCGGGCTTTTCGGTCGAGAATATTTTGGCAGAACCGTCTCGCAAAAGTACAGCTCCCTGCATAGCGTATGTTGCATTCAAGCTGCGACAAAAAGATCCTAAAGCGGTGATGATAGCTGCTCCTTCTGATAACCTGGTACTGGATACCCGAAAGTTTATTAAAACCACTAAAAAAGCTATTGGGTTTGTAGAAAGTGTCAACGCCCTGGTGACGATTGGTATTAAACCCACATATCCCAATACGGGTTATGGATATATACAACATGATACAAAGGCAGCTGCTCCTGATATTTACAAAGTCAAAACATTTACAGAAAAACCCAATGAAGAATTGGCAAAAACCTTTATTGCCAGTGGCGATTTTTTATGGAATGCCGGTATTTTTATTTGGAAAGTCGATACCATTTTAGCGGCCATTGAAAAATACCTGCCCGAAATTTATGAAGCTTTTGCAGCCGAAGCCGATAAATTCAATACACCGGAAGAGACAAAAGCCATCGAAACAATTTATCCGCAGTGCACCACCATTTCCATTGATTTTGGCGTGATGGAAAAAGCAGATAATGTATATTCTATTCCGGCTTCATTCGGATGGAGTGATTTAGGTACCTGGAATAGTGCCTGGGAAAATAAAGACAAAGATTATTTCGGGAATGCTGTCATTGGTAAAAAAGTAATGACCGTAGATGCCAAAAACTGTATCGTACACGTTCCGGATAATAAATTGGTTTTATTGCAAGGCTTAGATGAATTTATTATTGTAGATACGGAAGATGTATTATTAATCTGCAAAAAAGACCGGGAGCAACAGATAAAAGACTATGTAGCAGAAGTTAAGCGAAATATTGGCGATACATTTTTATAAACCCGGTTTCAATTAATGAGAATAATACGAGAAGGTTTAAGCGGAAGTTTGAATTTATCACTGGATGTTTAACAACTGGAAAAAAGTACCAATGGTTACAACATGTAAGCTAAATGGTTTGTTCTCGACTTCTTGCGTAAATTATCGGGTTGGGGGCAATTGTAAATGACGACATCACACAAAAGATAAACTTGAATGAAACGAAATTTATTAAATGAGATAACCGCTATAAAATCACGTTCGGAATTTAATTCTCGTCTCGATTTTAGTAGACGGCTCAACGACATAGAATATGCGTTTCAGGAAAACTTGGACTACAATGACGACTTTAACAAAGAAATTCTAAAATACATTCCCATTGCTACAGTTTCTTGTTTTGAGGCATTTTTCCGTTCTGTTTACAAAGAACTTGTTGACTTTGGAAAACCATTTAGCGACAATGTAGTAAAATTCAATCAATCACAGAACCTAAAATTTGACTTTGATATAGTTAATGCTATTCAGTCAAAAACAATAACCGTTGGTGAATTCATTTCACACTTTCTTCCGTGCAATAACTTTGACGACATAAACAAAAATCTTTCTCTTTTGTGTGGTATAGACTTCGCAGACGAAATCAAAAAATTTAAACGAGACAGCATATTTGAACACGTTAATAACAACTCAAAACAGTTCATAGAAAATAACAACCAAATAATCGTAGACATTAAAAGAACGTTTGAGCTACGACACATTTATTGCCACGAGTTTGCGACAAATTTTCGTGTAGACAGTGATGAAATATTGAGGTGTTTCAACAATGCTAAAATCTTTCTTAATCAAACAAACGACTTTATTTGGGATATAATTTACCCAGACGCTCCAGAAACACAAGCGGATATGAATATTCAAGCTTCTGATGAATTTGAAAGATTTGAAAATGATTTGTCAGTTTTAATATCAACTATTAAAGAGGCAAAAAATGAAACTTCAGATTTCGATTTAAATGTTGAATTGTTTGATAAGACTATCGAACAATGGAAAATATATAGAAAAACCAAAGCTGAATTAGATGCGTCTGTTGTAGAAGGTGGAACGATGTATCCGTTACTTTATGCTAGCAGTTTAACAGCTACGACAAAAGAAAAAATTGAGAGCTTAAAAAATGAATTTGAAATTGCCTTACAAAGATATGCCAGCAGGTAACACGGGTTTTGCGTCAGGCGGGCTGTCGTACAAACTGAGAGCTATGTCCTCCGAAATCCCCTCCTACGCCAAGCCCCGAACCGTTGATTTTCTCCCCACCAAAAGACTTGCTCAGGCCTTATTTACAAAATAAAGTGCTTAAATACGCCTCTAATCATACACAAAACCTTCGAAAGTTAATAATCCCGATTCCAATGGTTTTTTTACTTTTAACAAAAAAAGAAAATGGAAAAGCTGCCTCTCTCCAACATTTTATTTCTGGATATAGAAACTGTTCCACAACATCCGGCATACGAAGCATTACAAGACGATTGGAAAAAATTATGGGATAAAAAATCCAATTCATTATTAAAATATAACGAAGGCGAAACCAACGAATCCCTTTATGCCCGTGCTGGTATTTATGCCGAGTTTGGCAAAATTGTTTGTATCAGCTGTGGTATTTTGCAAGGCACCCGGCAAAACCGGACGATTACCTTGAAAAGTTTTTATGGAGATGATGAAAAAGAATTGTTAACCGGTTTTTGTGATATGTTGCAAAAATGGGATGTAGGCGAAGCAAAATATTTGTGTGCACACAATGGAAAGGAATTTGATTTTCCTTATCTCTGCCGGCGAATGATTATCAACCATATCACCATTCCGGGTATTCTGAATATTGCTGGTAAAAAACCCTGGGAAGTCAAACATTTTGACACTTTGGAATTATGGAAATTCGGCGATTTTAAAAGTTATACTTCACTCAATTTGCTGGCACATACATTAGGAATACCAACACCCAAAGACGATATAGACGGCAGCATGGTCTGGGAAGTGTATTGGAAAGAAAAAAACCTAGAACGCATTGTTACTTACTGCCAAAAAGATGTCATAACAGTGGCGCAAATTTTATTAAGAATGAGTGGCGAAGCGTTACTTCAAAACGACAATATAATTTTGAAATAAAATGAAAAGAAAAAACTATACTTCCGGAAGTCGCTGGGAAGAAGTAGTGGGCTATAGCCGCGCCGTCAAAATAGGAAATACAATCGAAATTACCGGAACTGTAGCTGCCGATGAAAATGGGCAAGTGGTTGGGAAAGATAACGCCTATGAACAAACGAAATTTATCCTCGAAAAAATACAAACAGTTTTACACGAAGCCAAGGCATCTATGGCCGACGTCATCCGCACCCGCATGTTTGTAACCGACATCAGCCGCTGGGAGGAATTTGGCAAAGCACATCATGCTTTTTTCAACAAAATAAAACCTTGTACCACTATGGTGGAAGTTCGTCAATTGATTGGCCCCGATTTTTTAATAGAAATTGAAGCCACGGCTATTTTATCCAATTAAGTAACAGAACTTTCAAGCCTTCATTTATATTTGTTGCTATCATTCAGCTTGTCAACAATTCAATATGCAGATACACTCCAAGCTTCCGCATGTAGGCACAACAATTTTTAGTGTCATGAGTGCCTTGGCACAGGAACATAAAGCCGTCAACCTAGGACAAGGTTTTCCCGATTATGATATGCCGGCCACTTTAATAGACCTGGTAACCGCGGCGATGCGGAAAGGGTATAATCAATATCCGCCCATGCCGGGTTGGATGCCACTGCGGGAAGCAATTGTCGAAAAAGTTTTCGATTTGTACCGGGCTGATGTAAATCCTGCAACAGAAATTACCATCACTCCCGGTGGTACGTATGCAATTTATTCAGCCCTGACTTGTTTGTTGCAGCCCGGCGATGAAGTCATCATGTTTGAACCGGCTTATGATTGTTATCAACCGATAATTGAATTGAATGGCGCCAAAGCAATAATACTGCCTTTGCAGTTTCCAAGTTATACTATTGACTGGCAAGCTGTGCAAAACGCCATTACACCGCACACAAAAGCCATCATTATCAATTCGCCACATAACCCGACGGGTACCATCATCACGGAAAGGGATATACGTGAATTACAAAAACTGATTGCCCAAAAAAATATTTTCATTATCAGCGATGAAGTTTATGAACATATTGTTTTTGATAAGCAGCCACACCTGAGTATGCTTCGCTATGCGGATTTGCGCCAGCAAAGTTTTGTGTGCTTTTCATTTGGCAAAACATACCATTGTACCGGTTGGAAAATGGGCTATTGTATAGCACCACCTGTGCTTACCAATGAATTTCGCAAAGTGCATCAGTTCAATGTCTTTACCTGCCACACACCCACACAAGTAGCCTTGGCAGAATACATGTCCAACAAAGAAGCCTATTTATCATTGTCAGCAATGATGCAGGAAAAAAGAGATTTTTTTATGGATTTGATGAAAGCAACAAAATTCACCTTGCAAAATTCTTCCGGCAGCTATTTTATTTGCGGGACCTATGAAAAAATATCAGGGGAAGGCGATAAAGATTTTGCGATTCGATTAACCAAAGAAAAAGGAGTGGCCACCATACCGGTTTCAGCTTTTTATCAATCCGGTAAAGATGATAAAGTATTACGATTTTGTTTTGCCAAGAAAAAAGAAACGTTGGAAGCTGCTGTTGATAAATTAATACACTGCTAATGTCGATAGATAACCGGTTCAAAGGAATTGTATATATGCTATTGGCCGCATTGGGATTTTCCATTATGGGCGGTGCTGCCAAAATTATGAAAGGCAGTTTCGGTGCCGGCCAGTTAGTATTTTGGAGAAATGCCATCGGCTTGCTATTGTTGCTGGTGAGTTTTAAAATTAAACCTGCAGTAAGTCGGGGTGGAAAACCGGGCTTACTCATTTTCCGGGGCCTGATGGGAACACTGGCTTTGTATGCATTGTTATATTGTATCCTGCACATTCCGTTGGGTACTGCCATGACGTATAATTTGAGTTCAGCCTTATTCATTGCCATTTTTTCTTTTCTTTTATTCAAAGAATACCATGGGCGTATCGTTTTGTTTGCGGTATTGTTAGGATTTTTTGGATTGTTGCTTGTGTATAAACCATCGTTGGAAATTCCTTGGTATTATCACCTGGCGGGATTGATTACCGGTATTTGTTCTGCGCTGGCTTATATGTCGGTCAACCGGTTAGCGCCTTATTATGATCGAAGAATTATAATGCTGGCTTTTATTTTATGTGGTAGTATAGTGCCGGTACTTTTTATGATTGTACAATCGGTGTTTCATTTTTCGCCGGATCCGGTGTTTATGATTGGCTGGCAGTGGCCGCAAGGTGACGAATGGCTCTACATAGGCTGGTTGGGTTTATCGGCGTATTTCGGACAATATTTTGTAACGATGGCGTATGCTTCCGACAAGGCAGGAATTGTTTCGGCCATCAATTATGTAAGTATATTATTTGCTGTTGCCATTGGCGTAGCCCTGGGCGATGCCTGGCCCGATTTGATCTCGGCGACCGGTATGTTTTGCATCATTGCCTGCGGCATCATCATCTCTGTTGTAAAATGGCGAAGCCGCACACCCACCGGGTAAAAGCAGTAAAAAATAAATGTGCCGGGTTTATTTTCATTATCGTATATTTGCGATATAAGATGAATAAAAATGGCATTTCACAAAAAAGAAATATTTTCACAGAAGGAGCAAAACTTAGCACAGTTTGCTAAAGCCATCAGCCACCCTGCCAGAATTGTCATATTGAAAGTACTGGCAAAACAAAAGGAATGTATTTGTGGTGACATTGTTGAGCAATTGCCGTTGGCACAATCTACCGTATCGCAACACATCAGCGAATTATTATCGGCAGGTATTATCAACGGAACCATAGACGGGCCAAGAAGTTGCTATTGTATCAATTGGAAAACCATACAAAAATTCAGCAATGAATTTGGTTTTTTGTTGAACAAATTAAAAGCTACACACGAAAAAACTTGTTGTTCCTGAAATATGTATTTTTTTAACCTTAAAATAGAAGCCATGAAAACAAACAATCAGAACATTCGCAAAGATGGCGGATGCTGCGGCGGCCTCGGAGACTGGGGTTGCTGCTAAACAAAATAATGGGAGTGCAAGCTCCCATTATTGTAACGACACATCATAAAAATTCCAACAACCTGAAGTACAGTTGCCTTCTCTTATCGTGATTTTTTTTGTTTTATCAGGAATTTTTTCAAAAAAAACATAGTAATAAAGCTCTTTATTTTTATCGAGACTAATACTTGTAAAGCCGCCAAACCCATATTGCCCCAGCAAATGATATTTTTTTCCATCTTCGGTGGTTATGTAAAATGCTGTTTCATCATCCGGTGCATGTAATGTAAATGCCTGCGTATTGTCCGTTTTGTTTTCCAATTTAAATTTCAGTAAAGTATATTTCATCGTATTTAAAACTTCTACCAAAGAAATAAACTTACTCGAAGAAGCCATACTTCCATTCAGTGTAAATTTTTTAGTTTTCAACGGAAGCAATAAACCTGAATAAGCAGAATAAATAGATTTTGCATTTTTAGTGTCCCATGAATCTTCAAGAGTCTGAGCACTATCAATTTTATTTTCATAATACAAATCCTGGGCCATCAACACATAGGGTGAGATATAAAAAATGTTATAAGAATGAGTATTTGTTTGTTTGGGGTTTTTAAATTGTTCAATTGTTGTAACACTTATATTATTTCCAAGAAAAACGCTGGTTGTTTTTCTAGTCGATGTAGTGGTAGATATTCTGTCATTTTGTTCGTCCCAGTTTTCAAATTTATCTTTTACATAAATAATGGCTTTCCCGTCTTTAATTTTTACATATTCTGAGTTATCATCTGCAAATTGCCAAAGCCCATCCATTTGGGTATTGTAAGTCTGAGCTTTTGTTGTGTTGGCACAAAAACCAATCAGTAATATTAAAAAAAGTGGAGGTTGTATTTTTTTGAGCATAAATTGAGGGTTTTGTTTCAAATTAAGTTTGAAGATATAAAATTTATTATCTTATTTAGAAGAAAAGTTTTACTCATTGGTTGCCACGAACGCCAATAAAAAACTTGTAAGAATCATCCGTACAAATCAGGAAAACCCTTGCCCGGCGGTCATCCTGCCTTATCTTTGCCTTCCAAAAAAATGGGATATGTTCAATCAAAGAATCAAAATCAAAGAATTGTTGGCGCAGGAGCCACAAGGACAGGAAGTAACAGTGATGGGTTGGGTACGAACATTTCGTAACAATCAGTTTATCGCCTTAAATGATGGCAGTACAAACCAGCATTTACAAGTAGTAGTGCCATTGGGAAAATTTGATGATTCATTAATAAAAAGAATAACGACTTCGGCTTCATTGAGAGTGAAAGGAAAAATAGAACCTTCATTAGGCAAAGGGCAGAAAATGGACCTCGTTGCCGAAACGATTGATGTGTTGGGCGATAGCGACCCCGAAAAATATCCTCTGCAACCTAAAAAACACAGCCTTGAGTTTTTAAGAGAAAAAGCACATTTGCGTTTTCGTACCAATACTTTCGGTAGTGTATTTCGCATTCGCCATGCGTTGGCTTTTGCGGTGCACAAATTTTTTAACGACCGCGGATTTGTATATATGCATACGCCCATCATAACCGCCAGCGATGCAGAAGGTGCCGGCGAAATGTTTAAGGTTACCACATTGCCATTAGATGGAACAGCACCTAAAAATGAAGACGGCAGTGTCAATTACCGGGAAGATTTTTTTGAAAGACCGACCAACCTGACAGTGAGCGGACAATTAGAAGGAGAACTCAGTGCTATGGGCTTTGGGGATATTTATACTTTCGGTCCCACTTTCCGGGCAGAGAATAGTAATACCGCCCGGCACCTGGCCGAGTTTTGGATGATAGAACCCGAAATGGCTTTTTATGATTTGGAAGATAATGCCAACCTGGCCGAAGCTTTTATCAAATACCTGGTGCAGTATGTAATGGATAATAATAAAGACGACCTCGAATTTTTAGCAGGCCGCCTGGCAGATGAAGAAAAACAATTGCCGCAGGCAGAAAGAAGCGAAATGGGCCTGGTCGAAAAACTGGAATTTGTACTGAACAACCAATTTGAAAGAATAACCTACACCGAAGCGTATGATATTTTAAAAAACAGTAAACAAAATAAAAAGAAGAAATTTCAATACGAGATTACAGATTGGGGCATGGATTTTCAAAGTGAACATGAAAGATATTTGGTAGAAAAACATTTTAAAAAACCCGTTATCATTACGGATTATCCGGCGGCTATCAAATCCTTTTATATGCGCATGAATGACGATGGAAAAACAGTAGCGGCCATGGATATTCTGGCGCCGGGTATTGGCGAAATCGTTGGCGGCAGCCAAAGAGAAGAACGGTTGGATAAGCTGATTGAAAGAATGAAAGCCATGAACATTCCCGAAAAAGAAATGTGGTGGTATATCGATATTCGCCGTTTTGGTACAGTACCACATGCCGGCTTCGGTTTGGGTTTTGAAAGAATGGTGCAGTTTGTTACCGGTATGAATAATATTCGGGATGTCATTGCCTTTCCACGGACGCCGGGCAATGCGGAATTTTAATTATTTAGTAATTATTCAATTACATTTTTCTTTTTAAAAGATCGAATCCTGCATTCCACATTCTCCCTGATGTTGATATAAAAAAGATTGATGTCGGCAATGTGATAAACCTTTGTAAAATATAAAAAGCTCCAGGGAAATTTGGGTTTATCAACATACAACAATCCATTTTCAACTTTTGCATTGGTTGTATGCCGGTAAATTTTATTAAAGTTTTTCAAAACACTTCCTTTATTATATACTTTGGAAATGTTTTTGGCATTGGTTTGCCAACTCAAGGGATTGGTTACTATAACAGTTTTTTGTTGAAACAAATGATCGGTTTTGTTATTTCCGGTTCTTAAAAAAGGTGGCAGATAACCGGTGCGGTAAGTACGCCAACTAATAATACAACCGGTTTGTGTAGAATCTGTACAAGGTGTTAATTGCTTAAAATAATCTTTCGGTACCGGCCAACCGAGAATATAAGCTGCTATCAAATTATTTTTTGTTGTCGGTGCCATTAATTTAGAACTGTCATTTTCAAAAAAATCTTTCAATAACCGCTCGGCGAGGTATGCACCTTGGCTATGCCCTGCTATAAAAAATGGCCGGCCCTTATTCCAATGTTTTATATAATAAGTAAACGCTTTTTTTATGTCCGTGTAGGCGATGTTCAATGCAGCGGCTGCCGAAGCGGAATCTTTTTTATAAAAATTAAAAAGATGAGCCTGCCGGTATCTTGGCGCAAAAACCCTGCAATGCTGATTAAATACACTGGCTTGAAAAAGTATAGAAGTATAATCTGTTTTAGCATTTAAATTTTTATCATCAATTTTTGCATTGGCGATGTCGCCATATTCTTTTGCAGTAAAAGTGGTGGGATGAATAAAAAACACATCGGCCAGTGAATCATTTATTTCATTGCGCAAAGGAGCAGGCAGACTATCAGATGGATCCCATTTAAAAGGATGTGCCGCCCAATAAGCTAAATCTGCATACATCGGCTCACCAGTCGGGCTTTCAAATTGATAGCGATGGAGAAATTGTGTGTATTTAGGCGAACAGCCCGTACCAAGAATTATACTAATAAAAAGAAGGAAAAGAATTTGTCGCATTTCGGTAAAAATCGTTCAAAATGATAAAAACAGGGCAAAAAATCAGCCATTTATCCAAAATATTTACCATTTACCCCAATTTTTGAAAAATAATTTTTCATGGCAAATTCAATATCCACAATGGTTTCAGCCATTTTTGGGCTAAAAATTTTGCGGATTCCCATAAAATATATGGTACTTTGTTTTGCATAGTACCAAATATCACCTTATCTTTGTGTCAACAAGTAGAATTTTTGAATCATGAATATTGAAAACACACAAAGTCAGATGCGTAAGGGAATACTGGAATTTTGTATTCTCTCTATCATTCGCCGGGGTGAAGCCTATCCGAGTGATATTGTAGAAGAAATGAAATCTGCCAACCTTCAAATCCTCGAAGGAACTTTGTATCCTTTGCTCACCCGATTGAAAAATGCCGAAATGCTTACGTACCGCTGGGAAGAAAGTAATTCGGGCCCACCCAGAAAATATTTTTCACTTACAGAAAAAGGAGATGATTTTTATAAAGAGCTGGCCAAAACCTGGGGCGAATTATCCAACGGTGTAAATGCATTGACCAGTAAAAATGCTGACGAACCATTACCCAATCAATAAATAAACCACTTCAACCAATAATTATGACAATGAAATGGAACATAAAAAAATTTCGAGCAATTTATAGCAGTTGCGATGAAAGTTTTTATGTGTAATTCTATGTGTCAAAAAAGAAAAATTAAAAATCACAAATGAAAAAGATTATCAACATCAATTTAAGCGGCCGGGTAATACCGATAGAAGACACGGCGTATGAAAAATTGCAAAACTATATTGACAGTTTGCGGAAATACTTTGCCCATGAAGAAGGCCGTGATGAGATCATCAACGACATAGAAAGCCGTATTGCAGAATTGCTGAATGAAAAAATCAGGAAAGGGGCCAACAATACAACGGAAGCGGACGTAGAAGAAATCATTACTTCCATGGGAAGAGTAGAAGATTTTGAAGCGGATGCCATCACCGAGCCGGTAGATCATACACAGCAAGAAAATTACCGTGAGCAGGAACAACCATACGAAAAGAAAAAACGCAACCGGTTGTATAGAAATAATAATGACAAATTCATTGGTGGCGTATGTAGCGGCTTGGCCGAATATATGAATGTCAGTCCCGAAATTGTTCGTTTCATTTTTGCCATTGTTACCCTCGGTGGTTTTGGCTTAGGCATATTAATTTATTTACTTCTCTGGATAATTTTGCCTTCGAGAGATTTGGAACCTTACTCAGGTAGAAGATTGTATCGCAATCCCGATGAAAAAGTCATTGGTGGTGTAGCCGGTGGTTTGGCGGCGTATTTCGATAGAAGTGTTACGATGATCAGATTAATTTTTGCCGCACCTATTATTTTGGGTTTATTAATGAATGCATTTAGTGGTTCCATCTGGCATTTTGGATTCGGGTTAAGCGTTGGGTTCGGTTCATTGAGTGGCACATTTATACTTATATATATTGTTCTCTGGATTGTATTACCGGAAGCCATAACCGATTATGATAAAATGGAAATGCGTGGCGAAAAAGTGGACGTAAACCGAATTAAAAGAAATGTACAGGAAGGAAGAACAGCCGTAAAAGATAAATTAAAAGATTGGAGTCATGAAGTTAAAGAATCTGCACAACAGATTACAGAGAAAGGAAGACAAATGTCAGCCGAAGTAACACGGCAAGTGAACAGAAACAGAAGTGGAATCGGTCATGCCTTTGCAGTTTTATTCAAAGTATTCTTTTTGTTTGTAGCAGGTACAATTGCCTTTGCATTATTTGTCGGTATTATTGCTTTCATCTTTGGCGGTGCCGCATTTTGGCCCATCAATAATTTTTTATGGACCAGCAAAATGCAACAACTTCTTGCCTGGGGCACATTAATATTTTTCCTGGTTGTTCCATTGGTTGCTTTTATTACCTGGATTATTCGCCGGTTGATGAGGGTGAAATCAAAGAAAAATTATCTTGGTTGGACATTTGGCGCCTTGTGGACAATCGGATGGATTGCGGCTATTTCCCTCGCTGTTAGTCTTTCCAAAGATTTCAGAAATTATGAACATGTGGATCAACCCATAACAATTACCCAACCACAAACTAATAAAATGATCGTAGCGGTTACTGAACCCGAATTGAACTATAAAGGTCGTTTTGGTTGGATGAATGACGGCCCGGAAGGATGGGATTTGTCAAACGATACATTAAGATTATCAACAGTAAAATTTTCGGTTGTACCCAGCCTCGATTCATTTTATCATGTAACCATGAAAAAACACAGTTTCGGAAGAACAGAAGAAAATGCCTTGCAACGTGCCGAAGAAATACAATACCATCTTACATCAAAAGATTCCGTATTGGATTTGGCCAATAGTTATGCCGTTGGCAAGAAAAGTAAATTCCGCGGACAGCAGGTTGAAATTGAAATTAAAGTGCCGGTAGGCAAACAAATTCGATTCGATGAATCCATCAATGAAAAACTCAATGCAGTCAATGTAAGAGTGTATAGAAAATGGTATAATAACAGGATTGAGAGTATTGAAATCAATGACAGGGGATATCGTTTTCGCAGTGGCGTGGATTATACGATGGGTTTCAATGGAAAACTGCAGGCCAATATCAAAGAAGTCATCAATGCAGACAACCAGGATGGTTATCGCTATGATGATCAAAAGAAAATTGACTCAGCTGATATACTGCGTCAAATTCAGGAATTGGAAAAAAAGCAAAAAGAAAGTAATCAGAAAATTGAAGAGTTGAAAAATGAACTGAAACCGGAAGCTATGTTACAGGTGTTGCCTGCGGCAAAAAATACAAGTGTGAAAGACATAGCAGTTTTATCGCCGGTATCGGCATTAATATCTTCTGATGTCAGTTGGTTTTGAAAAAATCGGTTGAAGTTTGCCTGTTGATAAAAAACAGAAAAGCAAACTGGTTGAAAGCGGTAAGTTGAAACGGAAAGGCTCCTCATGGGAGCTTTTCCATTTAAGGGGCGAACTACCACAACAATGAATTTTACTCTACATTTGCGAACAAAATCTTTTTGATGAAAAATACAGCCTTTACAGAAAAACATATTGCGCTGGGCGCAAAAATGGTAGCCTTTGCCGGATACAATATGCCCATTTCTTATACCGGCATTAAAGAAGAACATTTAGCCGTAAGAAAAAATGCCGGTGTTTTTGACGTAAGCCACATGGGTGAATTTATATTTAAAGGTGAAAAAGCCCTGGCATTAATTCAGCAGTTAACGAGTAATGATGCTGCAAAATTAAAATCCGGTCAGGCACAATATAGTTGCATGCCTAATAATACCGGCGGTATCATTGATGATTTGTTGGTGTATTGTATTGAAGAACATAATTCCGCTGCCGGGCAACAAGGTGTTTATATGTTAGTAGTCAATGCTTCCAATATTGAAAAAGACTGGAATTGGATCAGCCAACACAACGATGAGAAAGTTGAAATGCACAACATCTCCGATAAAACATGTTTATTGGCCATTCAAGGTCCCAATGCCACAAAAATTTTACAGCCACTCACGGATATTGATATTCTCAATTTGAAATATTACACATTTGCCAAAGGGCGTTTTGCCGGTGTGGACAATGTATTGATTAGTGCAACAGGCTATACCGGTTCCGGTGGCGTAGAAATTTATTTTGAAGATAAAGAGGATGCGGCCAATATAATTTGGGACGCCATTTTTGCCGAAGGCCAACCCAAAGGATTGCGGCCAGTAGGTTTGGGAGCAAGAGATACACTTCGCCTCGAAATGGGTTTTTGTCTCTATGGCAATGATATAGACGAAACTACTTCACCATTGGAAGCCGGCCTGGGATGGATTACAAAATTTACTAAAGAGTTTTCATCGAAAGCTATTTTTGAAAAACAAAAAGCTGAAGGTCTTACCCGCAAATTGGTGGGTTTTGAAATGCAGGATAAAGGCATTCCCCGACAGGGATACACAATTACCGATACGGCAGGCCAAACAATCGGGCAGGTAACTTCGGGCACACAGGCGCCCAGCCTCGATAAAGCCATTGGCATGGGATATGTGAAGAAAGAAAATGCTGCCATTGAAAAAGAAATTTTTATCAGTGTAAGAGATAAAAACTTAAAAGCCAGGATTTGTAAAATTCCATTTGTTTAAAAAAATTTTCATGCCGACCATTCATTTAACAACGTTTATTGCAGCACCGGCGGAAGTGGTTTTCGATTTAAGCCGTCATGTTGGTTTGCATCAAAAATCTATGTCGGCCTATAAAGAAGAAGCAGTAGCCGGCACGCAGATGGGATTAATGGAAAAAGATGAAACCGTAACATGGAAAGCACGACATCTTTTTAAAAACCGGATACTGCGGGTTAAGATTTGTGAAATGATGAAGCCGCAAATGTTTACCGATGAACAGGTACAAGGAGATTTTAAACAAATGAAACACGAACATCATTTCAAGACCTGCGAGAATGGAACAATTATGATTGACTTATTTTATTTTGAATCGCCTTATGGCATTTTTGGCCATTGGTTCAATACTATTTACTTAACAAAATATATGCGTCGCTTGTTGGAACAAAGAAATAAAACCATACAAGAATATGCCGAAAGCGGCAAGTGGAAAAAACTATTGATAAAATAAAACGATTGTCAACTTGCTGTATCTATATTGAAAACTTTTTTATTTTAGCAACTTTATGATTCTTCATGACCGTTAAACCAACCTTACATACTTGCTTATCTCCTGCATTGTTACACTTATATGATGTAAGTAGCAGCATTGTTATTATTATAGATGTTTTCCGTGCTACCTCTACCATTGCAGCGGCGTTGTACAATGGTGCCAAATCCGTTATTCCTGTTGATTCTGTTCCCAAAGCCATCGAAATAGCTAAAAATATAGACGGTATTGCCGCAGGCGAAAGAGACGGAAAAGTAGCCGACGGTTTACAATATGGTAATTCACCATTGGTTTATTCCAAAGATTTTATTGATGGAAAAACATTGGTTTTGACTACTACCAACGGCACCCGGTTATTGCAAATGGCATTGGATAAAAATGCCCAAACAATCATTGCCGGATCATTTCCAAATATTTCAGCCGTTTGTGATTTTTTAATAAATGAAAAAAAGAATGTAGTACTCGGTTGCGCCGGATGGAAAGACCGGTTCAACCTGGAAGATACTTTATTTGCAGGTGCGGTTATCCATCGTATCAAAAAGTATTTTCAAATACACTGCGATAGTTCAGTAATGGCGGATGCCTTGTACACCAAACACCAGAAAAACTTATTGGCATTTGCACCGCAGCTCACCCATTATCATCGGCTGGTAGAAAGGTTTGGTTTAATTGACGACATAAAATTCTGTCTCGACAATGACGTGGCCAATGTATTACCTGTTTATGAAGATGGAAAATTGATTGTTCGCAACACCTGAATTACATTGAATTTCAAGTTTATTCCCCAAAAGCAAAACCTGCTAAGATACTTTATTTAATTCGCATTCTTCCGCTAATGAAAATATATTTTTATTTTCTCTCTTTTTGTATGGAAATACGATTTACTTTCTTTTACTTTTGCCGATTAACCTTTTTTGAAATAGTTGAAAAATGAATCAGCTATTGGAAAACCTTCCCGGCCATGACCGGGTATAAATTGAAAATAGTTTGGCATTACCGCACCTTATCAAATTTGTTTACACACACGGAACCGACGAAGTGATTCGCAGGGGCAAAAAAATCCATGCGAGAAATTATGTAGAACTGGTAGATTACGACGACTTGTTTGGCAATGCTGCCATGCGTGTAAAGGATGATAACTACGCTACTTTTTACAAAGTACATATTCAAAAATTTAAAGACGGAAAATCTACTTCGGTCCGTTGCTCTTGTTCGTATAATCTCGGCGATATCTGCCGACACGAAGTGGCAGCACTCTTTCAACTTCAGGAATTACTCGACCGCGGCCATTTACAATCAGAAGACATTCAATACGACCAACGGCATACAGTGGTTAAATTAAAAACCATTGACCTGAAACACATTCGCCACTTTACATCGCAGGAAGTGTTTAATGAAGCCGAAGTTTTTTTGCGTACCAACAAAGCCGTTATTCATTATGCCAAAGATGAAATGGTAAAAGCAACGGTTACATTGCAAGGCGAAGATTATGAAGTGATAATTCGAAAAAACGAAGAAAGGAATTTTGACACCAGTTGCGATTATGAAGATGCTGACAATCCACTTTGCCTGCCAAAAGTTATTGTATTAATTCAACTTTTAAATACACATGGCGCCAAATATTTCGACAGCATTCGCAATTGGGATAAAGAAAAAAATAAATTGCTGGAAGCTTATGGCTATTCATTGAAAGATGATTTGAAAGGAAAATTTGAATTTGTTTATAAAGAAGGCAAACCTTTTTTACGAGTGTTGGATACCAAAATAAAAAGAGTGGCCATTTCCAATCGTCCGGCGCCACGCCCCGTTATTTTGCCTATCAATGAAAATGAAAAAAAACAAACAGCCGCTGCAGTAGCAACTGATACAACTACATTGCCAACAAAAAAACTGGGTATTGTTTTCAATTTTAATAAAAAAACCTATCCCTATTTTACGGTAGAAGCTGTTTTAGGTGAACCCAATGATGACAATGAAGGATTTGCCGGACTGGTAGAAAAATTAGACATCAGCCGCTATGTAGATGCCGATGTTTTATCCGATGCCGATAAAAATTTGCTCACCTCATTGCGCAAGTTTCAGGAAACTGAAATCAATAAATATGTAAGTAAGAACTCACCTTTTTCGGGTATTTGGGAAAATATAATCCAGGATGAAAATGAAGAACTACCGGAAGAGACTAAAGCATTGATGACAGAATACCTGCAACCCAAACTCAAAAAACTTTTTTCCGAAAATGCCAACAGTCATTATGTATTTATACTCGACAAAGGCAAAAAATTTATTACCGCCAACCTGGAACCATTATTAGTACAGGCCAATGAAGCCAATTTGCATTTCCAGGTACATAAAAATGGGCATTTCACTATTCAGTGTAAAGTAAAAACCGGGCCGTTAGATTTTGATTTGAACGATAACGAAACCGATACTTCTTTATTTTTTACGTATAATAACCAGGCGCAGTTTTGGGAGAATAACGAAGTGGTGCATTTAATAGAAAAATTTTTACCGGAAGGACAATTAGAAGTGCCATCAGAAGAATGGCCACATACTTTACAAGATTTTTTATTGCCGCTGGCCAAAGAATATAAAATTCAATTTGAAAAATCATTGGTGCATGAAATTAAAGACGGCCATCCGGAAGTGAATTTATTTTTATTGGAAAAAGGCGACTACCTCGTTTTTCAACCGAGCTTTACATACAAAGGTTTTGAAACCAAAGTCACCGACAGGGATGAAATGATAATTCCACAAGGTGAAAAAGTAATTGTGGTGCATCGTGACAGGGAAAAAGAAAATGAGTTTATACAAAAATTGCAAAACCTTCATTCCAATTTTGTTTTCAACAACGAAACAGGCACACTGGCTCTCAAAGGAACTGATGTATTGAAGAACAACTGGTTTTTTCTATTTGTAGATGCTATGAAAGACATGAAAACGCCGGTGTATGGTTTTGAAGCATTGAAAAATTTCAGGTTCAATACAGCCAAACCGCAAACAAAGATTTTTATCAGCAGCAATACGGACTGGTTCGATGCCAAAGTAGATATTCTATTTGGCGACCAACATGTATCAGTAGCCGAAGTAAAAAAAGCATTGGCGAATAAACAGCAGTTTGTGCAATTACATGATGGCACCTTAGGTATTCTTCCTGAAGAATGGTTGAAAAAATATTCTTTATTGTTTCGTGTCGGTGAAGGCAAGACTGATTCACTGAAGCTTTCCCGTTTTCATTTGAGTGTGGTGGATGAATTATATGAAAACAGAAACGAGGAAGAACTGGTCATACAATTGGAAGAGAAATACCAGAACCTCCGAACTTTTAACGAGATCAAAGAAATTGAACCGTCAAAAAATTTAATGCCCGTATTAAGGCCTTACCAGGTAGCAGGTTACCGTTGGTTGAATTATTTACAAGAAATAAAATGGGGTGGCATCCTGGCGGATGATATGGGTTTGGGAAAAACCGTACAGGCACTTTCCTTTTTGGAATATTATAAAAAAGTAAACGGCCGTTTGAAAGGATTGGTAGTTTGCCCCACCACGTTGATTTATAACTGGGAAAATGAAATTCAAAAATTTACACCTTCTCTTTCGTATCGCATTCACCACGGTCCGGCCCGGACAAGAGAAATTAACGGGTTGACCGACCATGAAGTTACAATTACCACGTATGGAACTTTGCGTAGCGACATCAAATTGCTGATGAGCGTCGAATTTGACTATGTGATATTGGATGAATCACAAGCCATTAAAAATCCTTCGAGCAAGGTCACCAAGGCGGCTTATTTGTTAAATGCTAAAAACCGGTTGTGCATGAGCGGTACACCTTTGCAAAACAATACCTTCGACATTTTTGCACAAATGAATTTTCTGAATCCCGGTATGCTGGGCACGGTAGAATTTTTCCGGCAGGAATTTTCGATTCCAATAGATAAGCTGGGTGAACAAGATCGAAAGGAGCATTTGAGAAAAATATTGTACCCGTTTATTTTGCGCAGAACAAAAGAACAAGTAGCCAGCGATTTGCCTGAAAAGCAGGAAATGATTTTATTCTGCGAAATGGAAAGCAAGCAAAGAAAAATTTATGATGCTTACCGCAATGATTTCCGCAACCAGATTTTGGGTAGTATCGAAACACAAGGCATCAAAAAATCGCAGCTGACTATTTTGCAAGGCTTGATGAAATTGCGTCAAATCTGCGATTCGCCGGCCATCATCAATGAGAATGAAAAATTTGAAAACCACTCCATCAAACTCACCGAGCTGGCCCGTGAGTTGAGCGAAAACATCAGCGACCACAAAGCATTGATTTTTTCACAGTTTCTCGGCATGTTGGCATTGATAAAAGAAAAACTGGAAGAACTGGACATTCCGTATGAATATTTTGATGGCAGCACTTCGGCACCCGACCGGGAAAAGGCCATTCAAAGTTTTCAGAACAACCATGAAAAAAGAGTGTTTTTAATATCGTTGAAAGCCGGCGGCGTGGGCCTCAACCTGACAGCAGCCGACTATGTCTATATTGTAGATCCCTGGTGGAATCCGGCGGTGGAGCAACAGGCCATTGACCGCACACACCGTATCGGTCAAACCAAAAATATTTTTGCTTATCGCATGATTTGTAAAGACACCATTGAAGATAAAATCCTGAAACTGCAGGAAAAGAAAAAGGCGCTGGCCAAAGACATCATTTCAGATGACACTTCTTTTGTAAAAACCCTGACAAGAGAAGATGTGGAGTATTTGTTTAGTTAATCTTCAGCCACATCAATCAAAAAATGGGTGGACTCAAAAAACACATTTTTCGACCGCTCATCCTTTTATTTTCAATTTTTTCTAAAAAATAAAGGATGACCGAAAGTTATAAGCCCTTCTTACGTCTATTTTCGTACAAGTTATTCTATATGAAGAAGATATTTACGCTTTTCCTTTTCCTGACGGTTGGTATATTAGCAGCAAACGCCCAAAATAACATTGGGAGTGTAAAAGGAAAATTGGTGGATTCGCTATCGCAAACACCTATTGCAGAGGCTACCGTTTCCGTAGTCAATGTGAAAGATTCCAGCCTGGCCACCTTTACACTCAGCAACAAAACCGGCGATTTTGAAGTCAATGGACTGGCACCGGCCGATTATACATTAATTATTAGCCATAGTAGTTATGATGCTTTTAGCAAGCATTTTACCATTACAGCAGCCAATCCTGTTGTAAACTTGGGAAATCTTTCCCCGGGTATTAGTGGTGTTTTGCTCGACAATGTAGTCGTCAGTTCTTTTATTCCCATACAGGTAAAAGGTGATACCGTGCAGTTCAATGCGGCGGCTTTTAAAACAAAACCCAACGCAACAGTGGAAGACCTTTTGAAAAAACTACCGGGAGTGCAGGTTGATAAAGACGGCAACATTAAAGCACAAGGAGAAGATATAAAGAAAGTATATGTGGATGGAAAAGAGTTTTTTGGTACCGACCCGAAACTGGCCACCAAAAACCTGACAGCCGATATGGTAGAAAGTATTCAGTTGTATGATGACATGAGCGACCAGGCTAAATTTACGAAAATAGATGACGGCAGTGCCCAGAAAGCCATGAATATCAAATTGAAAAAAGACAGGAATAAAGGTTTGTTTGGAAGAGCCATGATAGCATACGGTGAAAACAACCGGTATGAAGGCAATTTTACATTCAACAAATTCAAAGGAAATCAAAGAATTTCTGTTTTATTCAATGGTAATAATATAAATAAGGTAGGCTTCTCCTTTTCTGATATCATCAGTGCTATGGGTGGGTTCAGAGGATTTGGCGGTGGCGGTGGCCGCGGTGGCGGAATAGCTGGCTTGAAAATGGTGGGTAGCTTCTTCGGCGGCGGTAGTGGTACTACAGGTATTACCAAATCTCTTTCTACAGGCATCAACTATACCGATGTTTGGGGCAAGAAAGTAAATGTGAGCGGTAGCTATTTCTATTCAAATACCCAACCGAGAAATGAACAGGATATTTTCAAACAAACAATTTTTACCGATTCTACCACTTTATCAAACAGGTATGTTACTTCGAATAATCAAAACGAAAATCATCGTTTCAATTTGAGGATGGAATACCAGATTGATTCTGCCAATTCATTGATTATAATTCCATCATTGACATTGCAAAACTCATCCAATTATAGTTATGACTCATCACTCATGATGGCCGATGTACCAGCCGGAAAATATCGGGCTTCTACCAGCAGGGCTACGAATACCAATGACAGGGATGGATATAGTTTTTCTAATAATATTTTATTCAGGCACCGTTTTGGGAAAATTGGCCGTACGTTTACGTTGGGTTGGAATAATTCTTCTTCACGGAGTAACGGGGAAGGATATACGATTTCTTCCAACGTATTATATAATAGTGACCAGTCAATTTTCAGAAGCTTTGACCAAGATCAGTTGAACAAACAAAAAAATAACAGCATCAATAATGTGCTTACTGCATCTTATACAGAGCCTTTCGGATTAAATAAATTATTGGAATTGAATTATGCTTATACTAATAATAAAAGCACTTCCGACCGGGAAATCTATGATTTCAATAGCGTTTCCGGAAAATATGACAACCTGAATTTAGGATTGAGCAATGATTTTAAAAACAGGTTTTTGGCACACCGTTTTGGATTTAATTTCAGGGTGCAGGCAGAGAAACTTAGTTACCAACTTGGATTATCATTGCAGCGTTCAACTTTGGAAAGCAATATATTTATGGCTACGCAAAATAAAGACTCGATTAGTAAAGCCAGTTATACAAACTATTTTCCCACTTTCAGACTTGATTATAAACCACAAAGAAATAAAAGTGTTCGCTTCCGGTATGATGGCCGTACGAACCAACCTACAGTTGATCAATTGCAAAATATAGTTGATGTATCTGACCCACTTTTTTATACAACCGGCAACCCATTCCTGAAACAGGAGTTTACGCATAATTTTAATTTGGGTTACCATACATTCAACGTTCTTACATTTAAATTCCTGGCAGCCAACTTAAGTTTTACTACTACCAGCAATAAGATTGTGAATAGTATTGATACAGTTTCAAAAGGTATTCAGATAAGTAAGCCGGTTAACTTAAATGGTTATTCCAGGGTCAATTCATTTGTTACATTAGGGTTGCCATTTAAGAACCCTAAATTGAAAGGCTCCAGTTTGAACTTTACCAATAATATTTCATATACCAATGATGTAAGTTTATTGTACAATCAAAAAAATACGGCCAAAACATTTTTTGCCAATCAGGGTGTAGGTATCAATTTTAATAAAGAGATAATTGATTTCGGTATCAATGCCAACCTGGCTTATACCAGCGTAAAATATTCTGTCAACTCTTTGTCGAACGAAGACTACCTGACACAAACTTACTCCGCAGACGTTTCTTACACATTTAAAAAACCGAATATTATTTTGTCAACCGATTTTGATTATTATGTAAATACCGGACGAGCCGAGGGGTTCAACCAAAGTATTCCACTGTGGAATGCCAGCATCAGTAAACAGCTATTTAAAAATAATGCAGGTGAAATTAAATTTTCTGTAAATGACATATTGAATCAGAACCAAAGCATCAACCGTACTACCGGCGAAAACTATTTTCAGGATACAAGAAGTATGGTATTGCAACGCTATTTTATGGTAGGCTTTCAATATAACCTGAACAAAATGGGAGGCCAGAAAGGAATGCCGGGCCCTCCGGGTATGGGTCGCCGTATGAGAAATGTGAGAATGTATTAAACAGTCATATATACAAGTAGAAGGCTTCTCGTTGATGAGAAGCCTTTTTTTATACATTAACTTTCATTAACCTTTTTGCAAGCCCTGTTAACGCCAATTCTAATTATGGAAAGATAGTTTTGTGACTGTAATGATCAACTCCATGAAAAAATATTTTTTACTTTCACTTTTCCTTTTTTCAACAACTTTAATTTCGGCACAACAAACAGGTTCGGTATCAGGTATTGCTTTTGATACCATTAGCCAACAACCGATTACCGGCGTTACTGTTTCCGTTTTATCCCAAAAAGATTCCTCATTGATAAGTTTTTCTATGACGGACAATGACGGAAAATTTTCGATTACACATATTCCCAATGGCCAATATCGTGTGTTGATGACACATGTTCAATACCATAATAGCAATGTTTATTTTGCTATTACAGACGAACAAAAAAATATAAACCTCTCGAAGATTATCATGAACGACAAAACAAAAGTGCTGGATGAAGTCGTTGTGGCTTCTGAAGCACCACCTGTTACGTTGGTGGGTGATACTATTCAGTACAATGCCGGTTCATTTAAAACAAAACCCAATGCCAATGTTGAAAATTTATTGAAAAAATTACCGGGCGTTAAAGTAGAAAAAGATGGAACAGTAAAAGCACAAGGGGAAAAAGTGACTAAAGTATTGGTTGATGGGAAATCGTTTTTTGGCAATGATCCTAAAATAGCCACCAAAAACCTACCGGCCGATGCGGTAGATAAAGTGCAGGTCTTCGATAAAAAATCTGAGATGGCCGATATGACAGGTTTTGATGATGGCAACACAGAAAAAACCATTAACCTGAAACTTAAAAAAAGTAAAAAGAAAGGACAATTTGGAAAAATTACTGTTGGTGCAGGTAATCATAAAAGATTTGAAGGGAAATTTAATATCAATTCATTTAAAGGAGCCAGGCAATTATCGGCTATTGGAATGGGCAATAATACCAATGCACAAGGATTTTCATTTTTCGATATTTTAAATTTTACCGGCGAATTGGCCAGGATGCAAAGAGGAATGAGTGGCGGCGATATCAATATTAATATTTCGCTTGATGATGCTACGGCATCTGCTATGAATCTGGATGGTGGCCGCGGTGGCATTACTAAAGCCTGGGGCGGTGGAATCAATTACAATAATATAATCGGCAACAAACTGGATTGGCAAAGCAATTATTTTTACAATCGGTTGAATCCGCAAAAAAACAGTCGGATTTTGCGCCAATATATTTTACCCGATTCAACTTATTTCTACAATGAAAATGCATATACAAATACGATTAATAATAATCATCGGGTTAATTTGAATACACTATATCAAATAGACTCATTGAATTCAATCCGGATTATTCCTTCTTTTAGTTATCAAAAAACAAACGGCTTTTCACAAAGAGATTACCAGACATTAACAGCTGAGCAGCAACTTCGGAATGAAGGTTTTAGTAATGCTCAATCGGCGAATGAAGGATATCATTTCAGCAATGAAATACTATGGCGAAAAAAATTCAGAAAACCGGCCCGCACATTTTCATTGCAATGGCAAACAAGCTTGAATCATTCCAACGGAAACGGCAGCCTCTCGTCTATTAATAAATTTTACAATCCTGACGGAACCATTGCCCGGATAGATTCACTGAATCAAATCAATAACCAGGCAGGTGATTTAAAGAGCTATAATCTTCGCGGTGTTTATACTGAACCTTTGTGGAAAAGGTCGCTACTGGAATTGAGTGCCGGCAATAGCAATAGTAAAAGTACAGCGCAAAAAGAAACTTTTGATTTTAATCCAAACAATCAAAAATATGACCGGGCCAATTCATTATTGACCAACGATTTCGAAAATAAATACAGTACTACAAATGCCGGCATCCGATTACGTACAAAACGGAATAGTTTTTATTATGCTATTGGCGCTATGTGGCAACAAGCGAAATTGAGTGGAAAAATTATTTCAAACAATCAAGATTCTGTTATTCGTAAAACTTTTCAGCATATTTTACCCAGTGCCAATTTCAGGTATAGTTTTACAAAGTTTAAAAGTTTGTCATTCAATTATTCCACAACAACCAATCAACCGACAATTGCTCAATTGCAACCGGTACCGGACAATAGCAACCCTCTGAATATCCGTGTAGGCAATCCCGACCTAAAGCAAGAATACAGTCATGCATTTCGATTGGGTGTCAATATCATTTCGCCTTATAAAAGTCAAAATTTATTTGTAAATATTCGTTATCGGATTACACAAAATAAAATTGTGAATGCCGACAATATCAGTACCGAAGGCATAAAAACTACCCAACCGGTTAATGTAAACGGAGTTTCAAATTTCAATTCAGATATGAGTTACAGTTTTCCTGTCAGGTTTGTAAAAGGTTCTTTGGAACTGACAGCCGGAACCGGCATTTTTAAAACCCAACAATTTATCAATGGTGAAAAGAATCACATTACCACTGTTAGTTTTCAACCGGATATACGTATCTACATGAATCCAACTGCAAAAATAAATTTGATGTTAGGCGCCGGATTCGGATTTGATAAAACAAAATACTCTTTGCAATCGACGCTCAACACCAAAACAATTACACAATCGTATTCGGCATCAGCAGATGTAGAACTGCCCAAAGGATTTTATGTAAGTACAGATTTTGATTATGCTGTAAATACACAACGGGCACAGGGCTTCAATACGAAAGTGCCTTTATGGAATGCCAGCATCAGCAAACAAATGTTGAAATTTAACCGGGGTGAATTAAAATTTAGTGTAAATGATATTTTAAATAAAAACGTTGGCATTAGCCGCAATACCAATCAGAATTATATTGAAGATGCCAGCGTGCTGACATTGCGCCGCTATTTTTTATTGAGCTTCACTTTTAGTTTGTCAAAGGTTGGCTTACAAAGAAGCGGTGGCAATGGCGATGTCCGCATTATCACACGGTAAAAAAATAAAAGCTGCCCGAAAGAAATCGAACAGCTTTTTGTTTTTCATAAAAAATTACTAACGGGAAGCTGTACCCGACGGAAGGGTACTTAGATTCAAGCTCATGTTATACGTTGTATGATCCATGGCGCCGGCAGGAATCATACCGACCAATGGCTTTAATAAAAATGGCATAGGGCTGTTGTCCGGTTCGGGTTCTACACTTATGACGGCTACTCCACCGGATATGTCTGTCGGGAAAGTAAGTCCGGAAGGCGCATTTTGTAAATAATCTTCTCCTGGAAATGGTGGTCCGGGATTCATCGTACTGCTGAAAGGGGCAGACAAATCGGCACCCATCGCACTGGTAAAACGGCCACTCGTTACTGGTTGTCCACCAATAACTGTCCAACCTTCATACATCCAACCGCTTGGTAAAACAGGCAATTGCAAACCTTGCATGGGCGAACCGGAACCCAAATCTAAAAACCAGATACCGCTTTTTTCATTGGTACCACTACCATTGGTTGGTGTCGCCAGGATATATTTACCGGTGGCAGACGCAAAATTTGTACCCAGCGCTTTGCTATCTGCAATAGAAACGGCAGCCGTATTGCCGGAAAAACTTCCCGCTACAATATGTGTCGAAGATGGTGATGGATCAACATCGGGAAAGGGTTCAATGGTCAGTACAAAATCACTTGCCATAGAAAGTTGGTCTGCATCCACATCGAAGGAAGTTTTTGAAAGATTGCCACTTCCATCTACTGTAAAAGTGCCGGTAGAAACCGGGCCTCCATTCACAATAATCCATCCTTCATACTTGTAATTGGCACCAAGGTCTTGCAGGCCGGTGATGTTTAGATTTAATTTACTTGTGGTCATTTTGTTTTTTTTACAACCAATAAAAATGGCTGAAAAAAGAAACAAGGCCGTAATTATTTTTAATTTTTTCATGGTAATAATTTTTACTCTAAAACATTTTAGATTGAGTTAATAATTTTGTTTACTTCGGTCAGGGCATAGCATTTCCCTTTACCGGTTTCGGTAATTTTTTTTCTTCGTTTAATGAGCTGTCTATTTTTTACTGAGTACAAGGTGCACTCCTGTACTCGTTACCGGTAAAGCGCCAACGCCAATACCTTTTACGGGAATTTGAATATAGGGTTCAATTCGGATATTTATTTTTTTCGATAATTTTCTTTGGTAACCAATGCCCAGGTTTATTTCTGCAGCAGTGTAAGTTTTGGCATCGTTGTAAGTGCTGTTGATATGTTCTACTTGTCCGCTCACCCTTGCTTTATATTGATTCGCTTCTTTGGTCATAATATAAGTGGACAGTCCGCCGATTCCATACACGGTATTATTTGTTTTTGAAAAATTAAATTTTACCTGCAGCGGAATTTCAATCAAATTGCTGATGCCATTCAAACTCATCACTTCCATATTGGGTGGCATTGCACCTGTTTTGGGATTGAAATATTTTCCATGTGTATAATATTTTTTTTGGGTGATTTCTATTCCTGTTTCTACAGACAATTGTCGATTGATTTGCAGCCCCAATAAAAAACCACCATTAAAACCTGCCTGTGTGACGCCTTGGTGTTTAATTTGATTCCAGGCTAAACCGGCTTTTACGCCGTAATAAAAAAATGTTTTTTTCAAACCTCTTTTATTTTTTAAAGAAGTGATAATTGTTGAAGCCTTTGGTGACAAATTGAGTTCAGTTGTGCTGTTTTTGTTTTCAAAAATATTTTTAAAAGCCCTTTGATCCAAAAAAGAGAAATGTTCCGGCATTGAAAAATCAGTATGATTTTTTTCTGCATTGATAAATGGAAATGGTTGAACAGCTTCTTTTTTTGTACTGATATAATTGGTTTTTGTTGTACTCGTCATTGCTGATAAAAAAGTTTTATTGGCCATGCCGACGGGTTTTGCTTCTTGTGGAGCAGAAACCATTGTTGCGGGTAATTGTTCACTATTGTTTTTTGCCTGCGGCGAAATAGTTTTTTGACGAGTTGCTGCTTGTTTATTGTGTGGTACTTTTTGTGAAGGGTTGAAAATAAAATAGGAGGCAACACTTCCGGCCATAATGAACAGTAGAATCAGTAATCCCCTGAATTTTCGAGAGAACATCGGTCCTGAAACAGCTTTTCCTGCAATAGGTGTCGCAGCAATCAACGGAAGCAGTTTATCGAAATCGTCCACGTTGGTTTTCAGCGGATATTTTTCAGCCGCTTTTTGAAACAGGTCATCCATATGGTCATCTAAATACTGCATAAAATAGCATCTTCATTTTTTGTAATTTTTTCCTGTAAGATTTTCCTGGCTCTCGACAAATTCGATTTAGAAGTTCCTACGGGAATATGTAATACTTCACTTATTTCAAGATGATTGAATCCATCAGTAACAAATAAATTAAAAACCGTTCGAAGCTGTGGTGGCAGTTGTTTAATTAAAATAATCAGTTCTTTGTAAATCATCATTTGCTCGGCATTTTCATTTTTATCAGCTACGTCAAATACATGCTCCGGAATGCCACCAATTTCCGGTGTCATTTTATTGCGCCGCAATTCATCAATAGCGGTATGAATCATAATTTTTTTGAGATAAGCGAAAAATATTTTTTCGGTTACTTCATCATCCTTGTACCTGAATTGTTTTATTTTTTTAAAAAATTTTACAAAGCCGTCATTCGTTATGTCCACAGCTTTTTCATACCGATAGATATATCGGAAGACAGTTTTTAAAGCGAAACCAAAATATCTTTCGTATAAAAGTTTCTGATACCTGGCTTCTTTTTTAAAACACCCGGTTAATATTGTGTTTAGACTTTCCAACAGCTCAAAGCCCGTTTAGTGATTAATAAATTACGAAAAAAAATTGACAGCTCTTTTTCGTGCTTTGTTCTGTAGAGATTATACGGAAGTACAGGTTGGAGGGTTGCAATTCCTGCACAATTATTTTAAATGTTTGCTATGACTAATGAAGTTCAATTACCCGGTCGCCACCCTGGTTGTTTTTATTCATTTCTTCTATCATTTTTTGCCTTTCTTTTTTGAAATCATCTGCGGTGTAATGATTTTTACCCTTTGGCTCTTTGATATCTTTGAGATTTGCCTCTTTATCATATTGAACGGCTTTGAAGGTTTGCTCGCCGTCGTTGATATTCATGGCTAAAATAGCACCCGGCAATTGTCCTTGGAATTGCGCCGGCCCAACAGATTCCGGAATAGCAGTGGTAAACCAGGCTTCAATATGTGCAGTATCATCCACTTCAGTTCTTGTCATTTTACCGTTATCCATATCCATATTTACTTTTTTAGAAAGTTTAATAGCTGTGGCTTTCATACAAGGCATATTTAAAATCATTTTTGTGTCGCCGGTTATTTTCCATTGAAGGTTTGTGATACTATCATCAACGATAAAAATTTTACCAAGAAACTCTTTTTTCTCTACTGTTTTCTTTTGCGCCAAATCAGTAAATAAAACATTATTATTACCCGCTACCATAATGCGAACCTGTGCGCCATTCGAGCTTGTAAAATTGCCACCTTCGTCATCGAATCCACTCTCGGCTTGCTTCCACAATGATTGATGATTACCAAAAACCAAGGTATAATTATCTGTTTTTGTTTTTGGCATTTCCTGTTCCATGCCATTCATACCGGCAAAACTAAAAACCAGTTTTACCGTTCTTTGATAAGTTATTTTCCCCTGTGGTGCTTGTGCAAACAAAGATGTAAAGGCCAATATACAAACCCATGTGATAATTATTTTTCGCATTTTGATTGATTTTCAACAAATGTAAAAGGAGTTTTAAATAAGATAAGTTAAGCCACCTTACAGTAAGGTTAATAAAGGTTAAAGAAGCGATATTGATTAAAATTCCTTCTCTATTTTTGTTCTTTATTGTATGAGAGATTCATCTTTACATAAAGAAGAAAATATGGCTGCCAAAGCCGTATCTTCCAAATCGAGGCTACGCCGTTTTAGTTGGTTGGCCGGTTTAATGGCTTTGGCTATTGTCGTCATTACCGGATTCCAGGCATACTGGTTAAAAGAAAATTATAAAAAAGAAAAAAAAGCATTGACTGACAAAACGAATCAGTTGTTTCAACAAACGGTTCTGCAATTACAAGCGGCCAACCTGCATTTCGACATTAGAAGCTGGAAAGGCAAAAACGATAAAAATGAATTGAAGGAGATTGAAATTGTAGATAATAAAACTGATAGAAAGTCAAATGACAAGGCAAAAGATGAGTTGGTTACTACCATGCATATTGTTCGAAAAGAATTAAAAGATTCGCTGAAAAAACTAAATCCTCAGAAAATAATTGTTTCAGTTGACAAATCATCTTATAATATTAGTAATGATTCAGCATTACAAAAACGCCAATGGAAAAACATTGGTTTAGATAAGAATAATAATAAAGTTGTAGAAGTGTTTTATACGGTAGATTCTTTGCAAACGCCTATTCATATCGAAAAAATAGATTCTGCTTTTGCCCAAACTTTACAAAAAGAAAAAATAAATATTCCATTCACTGTTTCAAAAGTTGACAGTACCGGGCAGGTACCCGAAGGGGCTGACAATGAAATCAGCATTGGGTTATTGCATCCTGCCACTTTCCGATTACATCTTGGGAATAGTTTTTCTTACATTATTAAACAAATGACGCAGCCTATTTTATTTTCTGTTTTCTTACTGGGAATTACTTTGTTGTCTTTTGTTTTATTGTATAAAAATTTATTAAGACAAAAAAGGTTGGCAGCACAGAAAAATGAATTCATCAGTAATATAACCCACGAACTAAAAACACCGATTGCAACAGTAGGTGTAGCCATAGAAGCCTTACAAAATTTTAATGCAATTGATAATCCGGAAAAAACCAAAGAATACCTCGCCATTTCTACCAACGAATTAAACCGCTTGAACTTACTCGTTGATAAAGTATTAAAACTGTCCATGTTCGAAAAAAATGAAATGGACATGAAACCCGAAAATGTCAATTTGGAAAAACTGACACAGGAAGTATTGGCTTCGCTGAAATTACAATTGGAGAAAAGAAATGCCACGGTAGCATTACAAGCAAGTGGGCAAAGCATTGTTTGGGGCGACCGTTTGCATTTGCTCAGCGTTGTGTACAACCTGGTAGATAATGCTATCAAGTATTGCCCATTCCATCCGTCTATTCATATCAATATTTATGAAACTGATCATTCAATTGTTTTTTCGATAAAAGATAATGGCATTGGTGTAGCACCCGAATACAGGAAAAAGATTTTTGAAAAATTCTTCCGGGTGCCTTATGGCAATACACATAATGCAAAAGGTTATGGACTTGGATTGAGTTATGTAGCACGGGTGGTAGAGCAGCATCAGGGCACTATTGAAGTCAAAAGCCAGCCGGGCAATGGAACAACATTTACTATTCATTTTCCAAAAACTGAAGCATGACAAAAACAAAAATCCTCTATGTAGAAGATGAATTATTTCTCGGCAAGATTGTAAGGGAAAGTCTTGAAAGCCGCGGTTTCGAAGTTAGTATGGAAACCGATGGTGCTAAAGTATTGCCATTATTTACAACGCTCAATCCCGACATTTGTATTCTTGATATCATGTTGCCCAATAAAGACGGATTTGCCATTGCAGATGACATACGCCAATTAAATGAAGAAGTTCCCATCATATTCTTGACCGCCAAAACTCAAACAGAAGATGTAGTAAAAGGATTTTCAATCGGTGGCAATGATTATATGCGAAAACCATTTAGCATGGAAGAGCTGATTGTACGAGTGCAAAATTTGCTTCGGCAAAAAAATAATAGCGAAATGTCAACAGCATCAGCTTCTATCGGAAAATATACTTTTCATAGCCACCGGCAAACACTCATTTTCAAAGGTGAAGAAAAAAAACTTTCGTTCAGGGAAAGTGAATTACTGCGATTGCTTTTCGAAAACCGGCATCAAATCATTGAGCGAAAAAAAATCCTTAATTTATTATGGGGCGACGATTCTTTTTTTAACAGTCGCAACCTGGATGTTTATATTACCAAAATCAGGAACTACCTGAAAGGCGATGATGCGGTGGAAATTATAACCGTAAAAGGCGTCGGGTATCGTTTTATTACCGGTTCTAAATAAGTGTTACAACATCAATGAATGAGTAAAGAATTGATACTTAATAAGAAATAAATTGTGTAATAATTTACCGAATTATTTTTTCTGCTTTCCGTTTTTTCTTGGAACTTTAGTAGCTACAAAACCAACAAATGTTATGAGAAAATTACTCGCCATCCTGGCGGTTATAACTTTTTGTGTAGCCGCCAATCAATTTGTAGCTTGTAAAAGCAACACCTCATCAACCGAATCAGATTCCGGGAATGATTCTTTACAAAAAGTGTTAGAACGAGGAAAATATTTGGCATATCATGTAGCCAACTGTATGGATTGCCATAGCAAACGAGATTTTACAAAATATGCAGCACCAATGATTCCTGGCACCGATGGTGAAGGTGGAATGGAATTCAATAATAAAATGTTCAATGTAATTCCGGGAAGTGTTTATGCCAAAAATATTACACCCGACCCCGAAACAGGAATTGGTACCTGGACAGATGACGAAATTCTCAGGGCTATGACACAGGGCATTTCAAAAAACGGCGATACCCTTTTTCCTTTGATGCCTTATATCAGCTTTAATCGGATGGCCAAATCTGATTTATTGAGCATTATTGCATTTATCAAAACATTAAAGCCGATAAAAAATAAAGTACCGGACAGAAAATTGATGGTACCGATGAGTATGATATATCCGGCCAATGCATTACAACCTTCTATTGATAGTAATAGGATTCCACCGGAAACAGATAAAGTAAACTATGGAAGATATTTGGTTACGATTGCAGATTGTTCTACTTGTCATACACCTTTTGACAAAGGCAATCCTGATTTTTCGAGGGCGATGGCCGGTGGCAATACTTTTAATTTACCGGATTATGCTGTTACTTCCGCTAATATTACACCCGATTCTGCCTCCGGTATTGGTACCTGGACAGAAGAAAGATTTATGAATAAGTTTTTACCTTATCGCAAAGAAGAGGCGTATAATTTTAAACCCGGTAAGGAAAATACAATCATGCCACTAACGTATTATGCAGGAATGAAAGACGAAGACCTGAAAGCGATTTATGCATTTTTGAGAACACTTAAGCCGATACACAACCAGGTAGAAAAATATCCAAAAAAATAAATTGAAAATTCACTCTGTAAAAGCCCTCTTCGTGTAAGAGGGTTTTTTTTAATACTGATCAAAAGAATTTCTATTGTACGTACCGGGTGTGGCATGGTCTCCTTCTTCAAAGTCAAAATTGACGGCATGTATATCCGGCAGCTGTGTCAGGTTATAAACCACTTCGGATAAATAAATCATCGGCCCGGTAGAGCCCATTTGTTGTGTGAGATACATCGCTTCGGGAATATTTACAAAGATGGTATCATGCGAAGTTTTGACGTAATGCAGTTGAATATTGGCATTGTCGGCATTTAAAAAACTGATAATGCTTTCTACAGATAATTTTTCCATGGAAGGTTGCTTCCGAAATTCAATTTTTCCGGTAGAATCGTTGTAATAGGATTCCCAGTAAAAAGTATTATTGGCCAGGCTGTCGGTATCGGTATCTACACTATCTGCATCATTATTTTTGCAAGCCCAAAAGAACATCGAGATGAAGAGTAATAAACTTATTTTTTTCATTTGCTATTTTTTTAAAAATACTCTTTGCAGATTAAAAAATTACGTTAAATCGACGCCGCTTCTTCAGCTTTCCATTTTTTATCCATAATAATTGTACCAAAAGGTAAAATAGAAGCCAGTCCGGCACGGGCCAGCCAGGCAAAGTTCTTTTTATATTCTGATTTTACTTCCCAGGCCAGAATAATAAATGCTACAAATAAAATACCATGAATGCTGCCGAAAATGGTAACCGCCAATGGTTGGTGAGCAAAATATTTTAATGGCATGGCAATGCCCAATAAAACCAAAAATGAAATACCTTCTGCTATTGCTATTTTTCTAAACCAATGAAATGTTTTTCCCATAACGAATACGATTGTTCTTTTTGTATAATTATTTAAAAACAGTTTTAATAATCAATCACCTGTTCTTCTATCAATGCAGGAATGTCACGCCATTCATATAATTGATTTCTCAATTGCGGTTCAAACCCGGCTTCCCGAATGGCTTCCTGGATACTTTTATAGGTAAAGCGATGTGGCGCACCGGCAGCACTGACTACATTTTCTTCGAGCATGATAGATCCAAAATCATTGGCGCCGGCATGCAAACAAATTGCTGCTGTTTGTTTGCCAACGGTTAACCAACTGGCTTGAATGTTTTTAATATTGGGCAACATAATTCTGCTTAACGCAATCATGCGGATATATTCTTCAGGTGTTGTCAGGTTTTGTACGCCCCTGATTTTGGCAAGCAATGTATCTACATCCTGAAATGTCCAGGGTATAAATGCCAGGAAACCATTGGCATTTTTGGGTTTTTTATCTTGCACATTCCTGATTTTTATCAAATGATCAAACCGCTCTTCAATGGTTTCTACATGGCCAAACATCATAGTCGCCGAAGTAGTGATTTGCAATTGATGCGCCGTTTCCATAATGTCGAGCCACTCCTGTGCTCCACATTTTCCCTTGCTGATTAATCTTCGAACCCTGTCGTTCAAAATTTCGGCACCGGCACCGGGCAAAGAATCGAGTCCGGCTTTTTGTAAAGCCTGTAAAACTTCACGGTGGGTCGATTTTTCTAATTTAGTGATATGAGCAATTTCGGGCGGGCCCAATGCGTGTAAGCGGATGGCAGGAAATTCATTTTTTATTTGACGAAATGTGTTGACATAAAAATCCAATCCCAGTTCAGGATGGTGGCCGCCTTGCAATAATAATTGATCACCACCCCATTGTATAGTTTCCCTTATTTTTTTTCTATAGGTATCCATATCCGTTATATACGCTTCGGGATGTCCGGGTATGCGATAAAAATTACAGAATTTACAATTGGCGATGCAAACATTTGTCGTGTTCACATTCCGGTCTATCTGCCAGGTCACTTTTCCATGAGGAACCTGTTTTTTTCGAATGGCATCGGCTACAAACATCAGGTCGGCGAGGGAGGCATTTTCATATAAATACACGCCTTCTTCAAGGTTTAAATGTGCCAATTGCAATGCCTGCTGCAAAATTTCATTCACTTCCATTCAGCAAATTTACAGTTGTACGGTTGATATTACGTTTGAACGGTTTTAAATCTGCTGTTTTATAAAGTAATTTTAAAATAAAAAGGCTTCGGGCCTTCGTTTGCATCATTTTTAGCAAAGTTTTTGTCTTTAAAGAAAAGAATAATATATGCTCAAAAAAGCCGTCATTGCGGGTTGTGTGTTTATTCTCTTGTGCGGTTCTTGTCCTATAGTACAGGCACAGGAAGAATTTGTGGATCAGCCATCGCAGGAATTGACGACGGTGCCTTTTATACAATTGACGGGTGGCATTTTAATTCTGCATGCCCGCCTGGGCGATTTACCTGATACACTCAATTTTATTTTGGATACGGGCAGTAGTGGTATTTCACTCGATTCATCAACCGCTGCCCGGTTACAATTAAAACCCATTCCTACAGAAAGAACGATTCGCGGTATTGCCAGCATGCATAAAGTCAGTTTTTTGTACAACCAGACTTTACATTTTCCAGGACTTTCCATTCAACATTTGGATTTTCATATCAATGACTATACCATCATTACAGCCGTTTACGGCGAAAAAATTGATGGCATCATTGGCTATTCTGTTTTGAGCAGGTATATTTTAAAAATAGATTACGACAAGCATGAAGTTACTTTTTGTAGCAATGGCTCATTGCGTTATCCGAGAGGCGGCTATATCTTGCGGCCTTCTTTTCGCAAATTAGTTTCGCAACCACTGAGAGTGAAAGATGCTAAAAAAGTGTATTCCGATTTTTTATTTGATTTAGGTGCCGGTTTATGTATGTTGTTTTCAAAAAATTTTATTCATGATACGGAATTGCTGAGTGGCAAAAGAAAAAAATGGAACAAACAGGGAGAAGGATTAGGTGGTAAATTAGATATGGAATTGACGGTAATAAAAGAAGTAAAAGTAGGCCCTTACCGTTTT